>NZ_JBJERV010000068.1:0-1885 GCF_051882455.1 Huintestinicola sp.
TGGAAACTCGTCCTCTTTCCAAGGACAAGAGATGGAGACTTGTTGAGGTTATCGAGAAGGCTAAGTGATCAAGGTCTTTGAGATAGACGCTTTCATCGAGATTTTTTTGGAAAATTTCTAAAAAGGTATTGACAAATGGATTTCGGTGTGGTATAATAATCAATGTTGCTGATGTTTGGGCAAAAGTGATGTTTTTGCGATACACACGGCAGCGTTGAGACTATAATATCAATTCAATTGTGATTTCCGGTATCAGGCAGGTGTATTCCTGCCTAATGCCGTATTTCGCTGTTAAGGAAGGAGTTAATGCGCTGTGATACAGATGCAGACTTATTTAAAGGTCGCTGATAACACAGGTGCCAAGGAGCTTATGTGCATCAGAGTTCTCGGCGGTACTCGCAGAAGATATGCTAATATCGGCGATGTTGTTGTTGCTTCGGTCAAAAAAGCAACACCAGGCGGCGTTGTTAAGAAGGGCGACGTTGTTAAGGCAGTTATCGTTCGTTCCGCTAAGGGTCTCCGCAGAGAGGATGGTACCTACATCCGCTTCGATGAGAACGCAGCAGTTATCATCAAGGAGGATAAGAACCCCAGAGGAACACGTATTTTTGGACCTGTTGCAAGAGAGCTCCGTGACAAGGATTATATGAAGATCCTTTCCCTCGCTCCCGAGGTTCTTTAATGGAGGTGCCGCAAGATGAATAAGAAGTTACACGTTAAAACAGGCGACACTGTTGTTGTTCTTTCCGGCAAGGACAAGGGCAAGAAGGGCAAGGTGCTCGAGGTTTCCCCCAAGGAGCAGAAGGTCATCGTTGAGGGCCTCAACATCGTTACCAAGCACGTTAAGCCCCGTCAGATGGGTCAACAGGGCGGCATCGTTAAGTGCGAGGCTCCCCTTTATGCTTGCAAGGTAATGGCTGTTTGCCCCCACTGCGGCAAGCCCACAAGACTCGGTCACAAGATCGAGGCTGACGGCACTAAGACCAGAGTCTGCAAGCACGCAGACTGCGGCAAAGCATACTAATGAAAGGAGTTACCTACAATGGCAGCAAATCTTAAGGAATTATATGTCAGCACAGTAGCTCCCTCTCTTATGAAGAAGTTCAGCTACAAGAGCGTTATGCAGATACCCAAGATCGACAAGGTCGTTATCAACGTTGGCGCAGGCGAGGCTAAGGACAACTCCAAGGTCATCGACGCTATCATGAACGATCTCGCGCTTATCACCGGTCAGAAGCCCGTTGTTTGCCGTGCTAAGAAGTCGGTCGCAAACTTCAAGATCCGTGAGGGCATGCCTATCGGCGTTAAGGTTACTCTCAGAGGCGAGAAGATGTACGAGTTCCTCGACAGACTCTTCAACGTTGCATTCCCCCGTGTTCGTGACTTCAGAGGAATCAACGGAAACTCCTTCGACGGCAGAGGCAATTACTCCACCGGTATCAAGGAGCAGCTCATCTTCCCCGAGATCGAGTACGATAAAATTGATAAGGTTCGCGGTATGGATATCAACATCATCACTACCGCCAACACCGACGAAGAAGCAAAAGAGCTGCTCGAGCTTATGGGCGCTCCCTTTGCTAAGTAATTGGGAGGTTTAATTAAATGGCTAAAACTTCAATGAAGATCAAGCAGCAGAGAACTCCTAAGTACTCTACCAGAGCTTACAACAGATGCAAGATCTGCGGACGTCCCCACGCTTATCTCAGAAAGTTCGGCATTTGCCGTATCTGCTTCAGAGAGCTTGCTCACAAGGGTCAGATCCCCGGAGTCAAGAAGGCAAGCTGGTAATCTCCGCTTCGCTTATCACGCTTAATTTTATAAGGAGGTTATGGTATGCAAATTACCGATTCAATTGCTGATATCCTTACAAGAATCCGTAACGCCA
>NZ_JBJERV010000069.1:0-7436 GCF_051882455.1 Huintestinicola sp.
AGCAATGCCGATTCGGACAATCCCACCGAGATAAGCAGACGCCGCTCCTAAAAAAGAATGAACACATATCATTTTGGAGCACAATGATATGTGTTCATATGATCTTCCTGTAGAAATGTTTACAAACGGAGAAGCAGCTGTTATCCGTGCGGGCGGCTCAAATACGGTAGCATTTCAAAATCAGGGCGTTGACGCTGTTTTCCTTCCTTATTTCGGACAGGACGGAGAAAAGTGGCTCCTTACATATCCTGCATTCCAGGTCGCGCTGAACAAGGATCTGGAGAAGGACAATACACGCCGTGAAAAGGCTTTGCAGGTGCTTAGCGTTATGCTTTCCGAGGACGGTCAGAACACTCTTGCAAAGGGAGAAGATGTTATTACCTACAGCCAGAATGTTGAGCTTCAGCTTTCTCCTTATCTCGAAAATCTGAAACCTCTTATCAATCAGAACCATTTGTATATCCGTATTGCCTCGAACGACTTCTTTGCGGTGTCAAAGGACGTTGTTTCCAAGATGATACAGGGAGAATATAATGCCGAGCAGGCGTATGATGCATTTGATGCACAGCTGAAGCAGCCAAAGGAGGATACTGCCGCAACAGTACTTACCATTGACCGTACCTATTCAAACGTGTTCCACCAAAACGGCGGAAATGAAGCATACTCCGTTATGGCAAATACCCTGCGCGGATTTTACGGCAGCGATGTGCTTGCTGCACCTGCATACAGCTTTACGGGCTCCGTTTTCAAGGCTGATTATTCCGAAAAAATGACAGGCAATATGATAACACCCAATCCCCTCTGTGCATGGCAGTCTGAAATGACAGGCGAACAGCTGAAAGAGCTTGTCAGAGCGTATGTGGAGGGCTATGAAGGAGGCATTGCGCCTTTTAACCGAGGAGCTCTGCCTGTTGTCAGCGGAATGTCGATCGAGGTGCAGGAAGAAGGCGGAAAATATACTCTTCTGCGTGTTCTGAGGGACGGCAGGGAAATCGGTGATGAAGATACATTTAAGGTTACCTGTCTTAATATACCGTCATATTTCACTTCATTCCTCGAAGACGAAAACCGTGTGTTTGAAAAGGAAGAGGACAGAGTAAAGGTAGCATGGACAGCATATATAAAAGACGGCGGCACATTGGCTGAGCCTGAAAATTATATTACACTTAAGTAAACGGCTTTGGCTGATGAGGAGAATATATGAAAAAAAGAATTATAGCCGCACTGATGATACCCGTGTTGCTTCTCAGCGTCACGGGATGCGAAAAAAATAAAACAAATGACACGGTTGAGATAACTATGTACCTGTGGGACAAGTCTATGTGCAGTGAGTTTACCCCGTGGCTGGAGCAGAAGTTCCCGGAAATAGACTTTACATTTGTTGTCGGATACAATACTATGGAGTTTTATACCGATCTTGAGGCGAGGGGAGCTTTGCCCGATATAATAACCTGCCGCCGTTTTTCTCTTAACGATGCTGCACATTTGTCCGATATGCTTATGGACCTGAGTCAGACCGATGTGGCAGGCAGCTTTTACGACAGCTACATTGAGAATAACAGAGAGCCGGGCGGTGCAGTACGCTGGCTGCCCATGTGCGCAGAGGTTGACGGATATATTGCAAATGCAGATCTGTTTGAGGAATACGGAATAGCTCTGCCAACAAACTATGCGGAATTTGCGGAAGCCTGCCGTAAATTTGACGAGCTTGGACTGCGGTGCTATGTGAATGACTACCGTGAGGACTATTCCTGTATGGAGGCACTTCAGGGCTGTGCTATCCCCGAGCTTATGACAATGGACGGCACAATGTGGCGAACGGAATATGAGAGTGAGACCGTTGACGGTCAGGTGGGGCTGGATAAAAAAGTATGGTCTGCTGTATTTGATAAGTTCGAGCAGTATATGAAGGACACTATGATAAGACCCGAGGATATAGAAATGTCCTTCGGCGAAATGAAATCGGGACTGCTTGAGGGCAAAACCGCTATTATTAGGGGTACTGCGGGGGACTGTGCCGTACTCAGAAAAGAAGATGGTATAAATACTGTAATGCTGCCCTATTTCGGGGAAACCTCCGAGGATAACTGGCTCCTGACATATCCTACCTGTCAGGTGGCTGTAAATAAGGCGGTTGAACAGGACGCCAAAAAAACAGACGCAGTCGGCAGGGTGCTGGAGGCAATGTTCAGCGAGGAAGGTCAGCGTCATGTGGCTGCGGATAATGCCGTGCTGAGCTACAATAAAAATGTGAATATTGAGATAAATGATGTTTTTTCACAGGTAAAGGACTGTATAGACAGCAACCATCTGTATATTCGTCTGGCGTCCACCGAGATGTTCGCTGTTTCAAAAAATGTTGTCTGGAAAATGATGACAGGGGAATACGGCGCAAAGGGAGCCTATGAGGACTTCAATGCTCAGCTTACTGCGGCAAAGGATAATGAGTCTCCCGAGATCATTACAGCTCAGAATACAGCTTATGACTATGCTTTCGGCGAGCATGGCAGTCCTGCCGGTTCCGCTGTTCTGAACACCGTACGCAGACAGTGGGGGAGTGACGTTGCTGTCGGTTATTCCAGCGTCGCAGCGTCCTCCGTGTTTGAGGGTGAATATTCAAGGCAGCAGCTTAACCGTCTTATGGCAAACCGTCTGGTATTCAGAAGCGGCGAGCTTACGGGAGCGGAGCTTAAAGAGCTTATGGAATGGCTCGTAAATGCAAAAGAGGACGGCTCAAATCCTATTCGTCACAAAAATCTTATACCCGTAACAAGCGGTATGGAGTACGAGCTGACCGACAATGGCGACGGCACCTATACACTTGGAGAGATAACAATAAATGGTACTGCCATTGATGATAATAACGTTTATACAGTGATGTCGATAGGCGATAATGACTTTATCGAATCACCCATTTACTGCAATTGTCCTATGCCTGCGGAGCTTAATGAGAAAATGACGGTCATGGAAGATAATATTTACTCGTTATTTGTTTCCGCTCTTGAAGGGGGCAGACAGCTTGAACCGCCTTCCGGATATGTTACTGTTTCGAGGTAATGCATACGCTGAAGATCTGATGAAAAGGAGAATTATATAATGAAAAAACGGCTGAACGCAGTCATTGCTGCTGTCATACTGTTGGTCGGGATCGCTGCGGTCAGCGTACGTTATTACTCTTTCGTATCGCAGACAATATATTCGGAAAGTATTTCCCATCTTACGGAAATTTTTCATCAGGCAAATCGTTCCCTGAATGATCTGATAGGCAGAAACTGGACAAATATGCACCTGTGGGCAGATTATTTGCAGGATATTTCCGATGAAAAGCAAATTGAGGATTTCATTGCCCATGCGAAGGAAGAAACAGGCTTTACCGATTTCTATTTTATTTCGCGGGAAGGAAATTATCGGACGGTAAGTGATGAAACAGGCTATCTTGACCTTAAAGATGAATTGCCCGAACTTATTCTTCATGGCAGGGATATGGTCGTAAATTCCGTTGTTCCCGGAAAGCCGCAGATAATGGTGTTCGTTACTCCTGCCGTACAGGGAACATATAAGGGCTTTGCCTATGAGGCAATTGCAGTAAGCTTCAACAACTCCGATATGGTGAATGCTCTGAAAATATCTGCTTTTGACGGTCATTCAAGCAGCTATGTTATCCATTCCGACGGACGCGTGGTGGTGGATAACGCTGTCCGGAAGCAGCAGGACATTTATAATTTCCTGGCTATGCTGACAAAATACTCGGATATGAATACCGATGAGATAGACAGGCTCCAGCAGGATCTCAAGGAGGGAAATCATGGAGCAACTGTTGTCAGCCTTGGAAAAACAAGCTATTATCTTATATATGAGTCGGCGGATTTTGAGGACTGGACGGTCGTTGGTCTTGTGCCGACAGATATTGTAAACGCAAGCATGAACAGCCTTCAGTCAAGCACACTGATGCTGGTAGCGGGTATAACGATCAGCATTGCAGCGCTTATGATAGCATTTGTTATCAGACAAAATCAGCTGAAGCTGAAAAAGAAGGATACTGAGATACTTTATCGTGATGAGCTGTTTTCAAAGCTGTCCGTTAATGTAGACGATGTTTTCCTTATGCTTAATGCAGAGGATCTGCGTGTGGACTATATCAGTCCGAACATAGAAAAGCTTATGGGCATACCCGAAAAGCAGGCTCGTGCCAATATCCATGCCATGGACCACCTTGTTAAGCATGATGATACTGTCAGGGTGCTTGATAAGCTGCCCGAGATACTTCCCGGCGAGCAGGGCGAATGGGACAGAGAATATGTTCATCAGAAAACAGGCGAGGTGCGCTGGTTCCATGTTATCGCGCTTTGCAGCGATATCCAGGGCGAGAAAAAGTATATCATGGTAATGTCCGACCGCACAAGGGACAAGAAGATAAATCAGGCTCTTGAGGACGCGGTAAATGCGGCACAAAGCGCAAATAGAGCGAAGAGCACATTCCTCAGCAATATGTCCCACGATATCCGTACACCGATGAATGCAATTATCGGATTTACCACTCTTGCAAGCGCAAATGTGGGCAATGAGGAGAAGGTAAAGGATTATCTCTCAAAAATACTGTCATCGAGCAATCATCTGCTTTCCCTTATCAACGATGTGCTGGATATGAGCCGTATCGAGAGCGGAAAGATACATCTTGAAGAAACTGAGGTAAATCTTTCGGAAATACTCCATGACCTTAAAACTATCGTCAGCGGTCAGATACACGCAAAGCAGCTTGAGCTTTATATGGATACCCTTGATGTTGTCGATGAGGACGTGTACTGCGATAAGATACGCCTTAATCAGGTGCTTTTAAATCTGCTGTCAAATGCGATAAAGTTTACCGCTCCGGGAGGTACGGTATCGGTACGGGTCTCTCAGCTTCCGAATGCTGCGGAAGGGAAGGGACTTTATGAGTTTTGCATAAAGGACACCGGTATCGGTATGAGCAGGGATTTTGCCGAGCGTATCTTCAATCCCTTTGAGCGTGAACGCACATCGACCGTAAGCAAGATACAGGGCACAGGTCTCGGTATGTCCATTGCGAAGAACATTGTGGATATGATGGGAGGTACCATTGAAGTATATACCGAACAGGGCAAGGGTACGGAATTTGTTATCCGCATCGAGCTGAGGCTGCAGTCGGAACACAGAAGCTCTGAGAAAATTACTGAGCTTGAAGGCCTCAGGGCACTCGTGGTCGATGATGATTTCAACACCTGCGACAGCGTTACAAAGATGCTGCTGTGTGTGGGAATGAGGTCGGAGTGGACCGTATCGGGCAAGGAGGCAGTCCTCAGGGCAAGACAGGCAATAGAGGTGGACGATGCTTTTCACGCTTATATTATCGACTGGCGGCTGCCCGATATGAACGGTATCGAGGTCACAAGGCAGATACGGTCTCTCGGAGACAATACACCGATAATTATCCTTACAGCATATGACTGGACGGATATTGAAGCGGACGCAAGAGCAGCGGGAGTTACCGCATTCTGTTCAAAGCCCATGTTTATGTCCGACCTGCGTGAGTCCTTGCTTAACGCGCTTGGTCAGCAGAAGGCAAAGGAAGAAGCTGTACTTCCCGTTACAGAGGAAACGGATAATTTCAAGGACAAGCGCCTGCTGCTGGTCGAGGATAACGAGCTTAACCGTGAGATAGCATATGAGATACTTAATGAATACGGTTTTATTGTGGATACAGCTGAAAACGGTAATGAGGCAGTGGACAGGATATCTGCTTCAAAGCCCGGTGATTATGACCTTGTGCTTATGGATATCCAGATGCCTGTTATGGACGGCTATGAAGCAACACGCCGCATAAGGTCGCTGGAGGACAGTGCATTGTCTGCTGTGCCCATAGTTGCGATGACAGCCAACGCCTTTGATGAGGACCGACGGGCAACTGCTGAATGCGGTATGAACGGCTTCATTTCAAAGCCCATAAATATGGAGGAAGTTATTGCGGTGATTCACAGTACACTAGCAAAGGTATGAGCATTTTCGCTGTTTTCCGATGATGTGATGATATGTGCAAAAAGCTGAGGGAGCTGAACTCAACAAGTTCAGCTCCCTGACTTTTTACGGAATAGTTATTCTTTAAGATGTCCCTTGCCGATGAGCCAGCCGAACAGACAGCCGCAGCCGCCGCCGATGATATGAGCCATCTGGGAGATGTTGTCCTGTGCGAAAATGCCGTTGATTATTTCCGTGCCGAGATACAGCACCGCCACAAAAATAAGGGTGAGGGGTATCTCGCCGCTTCTGCTGTTGGCAAAGGAGCTGAGAAGTATCATCATAAACGCAACGCCGCTGGCACCCAGCAGGGCAACGTGAGGAAAGAAGATAACGTTTATAAGCCCCGTAACAAGGGCGGTGAACGCTATCATCACAAGCAGCCTTTTGCCGCCGTATTTCTCCTCGAGCATTGGTCCCACAAGGAGTATAATGGTGAAATTACCCATAAAATGGCTCAGGTCGGCGTGACCCAGAACGTGGGTGAAGAGCCTTACGTAAAACAATGGGTCGGCAAAAGAGCTTTTGTAGACCGAGAAAAGCAGCTTTGTTGAGGCGCTGCCGGTCATCATTCCCAGAATGACCGCCGCCAGCGACAGCAGAGTGAACGTGAGGACAACGGGGGAGTTGTACGTTACCTTCGGCAGCTTCATATAATTTCATCCTTTCTTATGTACAAAAAAGCCGTTTTTACTTTTCGGTAAAAACGGCTTCAAGCTTTGTGCAGATTACTCGGCAGCGTAAA
Organism: Huintestinicola sp.; assembly: GCF_051882455.1. Lineage (NCBI taxonomy): Bacteria > Bacillati > Bacillota > Clostridia > Eubacteriales > Oscillospiraceae > Huintestinicola > Huintestinicola sp. The sequence continues at coordinate 6,779 of NZ_JBJERV010000069.1, forward strand.
CGCTTACCTTCTTGCGGTCCTTGCCAACGCGCTCGAACTTAACAGTTCCGTCGATAACAGCGAAAATTGTGTCATCGGAACCAATTCCAACGCCTGCGCCGGGATGAATGTGTGTACCTCTCTGACGAACGATGATGTTGCCGGAAGTTACAAACTGACCGTCAGCTCTCTTAACGCCAAGTCTCTTGGACTCGGAGTCACGTCCGTTCTTAGTGGAACCCATACCTTTTTTATGAGCAAAAAACTGCATAGAAATTCTGATCATTGCGGTATCCTCCCTTTCAATGTAATAGAGATCGTCACTTGACGATGATCTGTATGCTGCGGGGATATTCCTCGGATATGAAGCCCAGATGAGCCTTGAAGGACTCAAGAAGCTTCTCCGAATATCCGCAGCCTTCGTTTTTCAGCCTGAGAGTCAGCGTGTTTTCCAAAACGCATACCTCTGCCTCGTCTCCGAAAAAATCGGTGATAGTGTTGCAGGTAAGCTCGGCAGCAGAGGAGACCGCAGCACAGGCAACATCATTGCCCGCTGTTCCGCAGCCTGCGTGACCCGTCAGTGAAAAACCCGATAAGCGGCCGTTTTCAGTGTAAAAAACAGCTTTTATCATGCCTTGATAGCGTCGATTCTTACCTTAGTGTAGGGCTGTCTGTGACC
>NZ_JBJERV010000070.1:0-79384 GCF_051882455.1 Huintestinicola sp.
AGCAGCGTGTGACCATAGCCTGCGCTTTGTCGAAAAAGCCAAGGCTCATTCTTGCTGATGAACCGACAGCTGCTCTTGATTATTCAACAAGCATAGATGTTCTCGGACTGCTCCAGAAGGCAGTGCAGAACGGAACAACACTAATTATGGTAACACATAACGAAGAGATCGCACGAATGGCCAACCGGGTCATCCATATTCAGGACGGCGTTGTTTCCGAAGTGACTATAAACAAATATCCCGCTGCGGCAAATGAACTTGTTTGGTAATGTTTTTTCTACATTATAGCACAGCAAAACCTTTTTTTCAAGAAAGAAACTAAAATAATCACTCAAAAAAGCGGTCATGATCATATGATCACAACCGCTTTCCATAAATAATCTTTATAATTTTCATAAGGCGGCAGAAACGATTTTTTTCAGCGATCCCTTAATTGCCGCTTACATTTGTAAGATTCAGGTGCTTGATCTTCCGTAATGCGATCAGATTTACGATCAAAGCAAACAAAGCACCAACTGCACAGGCATAACAGCCGATAAAGCAAGACATATCATATCACATAAAACCAGCTTTCGTCCATCTCAAGCTCTGCACGCTGCACAGGGTGCGCTGCATCGTAATTATATCTAAGCTCCTGATTTTTTATGCTTACCCTTGCCCCCTCGGGGATAGATTTGGTGATGAAGGCATTGCCGCCTACAACAACATTCTTGCCCACAACAGTTTCGCCGCCGAGAATAGATGCCCCCGAATATATAGTGACATTATCATCAATGGTGGGGTGACGCTTCTTGTTTTTCAGCTTCTGTCCGCCCCTTGTGGACAGCGCACCGAGAGTTACTCCCTGATATATCTTTACATTATCCCCGATAACGGTAGTTTCACCAATAACAATACCCGTACCGTGGTCAATGAAGAAATATTTGCCTATCTGCGCACCGGGGTGAATGTCAATTCCCGTAACGCTGTGAGCATATTCGGTCATAATTCTCGGGATAAGGGGAATATTCAGCAGATAAAGCTCATGAGCTATCCTGTTTACCATAACGGCGAATAGTCCCGGATATGAAAAGATTATCTCGTCCTTGTTGAATGCGGCTGGATCTCCGTCAAATGCCGCCTGAACGTCGGTATCAACATATTCACGGATCTTGGGTATGGTTCCGAGAAATTTCAGAGCAAGCCGCTCCGCTTCATCGGCAATATCCACCTCGTCCGAATTTACATATTCGGGATTATAGGGCAGCACTATTGTTATCTGCCTGATAAGATTATAAAGCACGTCCTCAAGCAGCATTGTCATATTATTTCTAACCGTATAAATGCGGTATGTGCCGTTTTTGAAAAATCCGGGAAATATGATATTCCTCAGCTTCTCCACTATCTCAATGATAACTTCCTTTTTGGGGTGGTCAAAGGTTTGGATATTATCAATATCCCTGCCCGATTCATAATCGGAGAGAATGTCGCCGATAAGTTTGTTGACCTCAGATTCAAGCTTATGCATAATATGTGCCTCCGTTTATAACATTTACGGACGGCAGAACGCTTTTATCCTGCCGTCCGCTTTGGAATATATCTTTAAGGAGTTTGAAGAATTTTGTTATGTAAGCGAGCGGATCGCCCTAACCAGCCTGTCGATATCCTCGGGAGAATTGTACAGCGCGAGAGTGGGGCGGACTACTCCCTCAAGCCCGTAGGAACGCAGGATAGGCTGTGCGCAGTGATGTCCCGTTCTTACTGCGATGCCGTATTTATCAAGGTGCTGTCCTACCGTTTCGTTGTTGTAGCCGTCAAGGATAAAGGACAGTGCGCTTGACTTCTGAGAAGCCGTGCCGATAAGGTGCAGCCCCTTTATCTTGGCAAGCTCCTTCATACCGTAGGAAACAAGCTCATGCTCATAGCGGCTTATCTCGGGCATACCTATTGAGTTAAGATATTCAAGAGCCGCACCGAGTCCTACAGCGTCAGCAATGCTTGCTGTGCCTGCTTCAAATTTGTTGGGAGCGGGATTGTATATGGTGCGCTCAAAGGTAACGTCCGCTATCATATTTCCGCCGCCCTGATATGGTCTTGCGGCTTCAAGCAGATCCTTTTTACCGTAGACAACGCCTATTCCCGTGGGAGCAAAAATTTTATGTCCCGAGAATACGAAGAAATCTGCGTCAAGAGCGGTCACATTTACGGGGATATGAGCCACCGACTGCGCTCCATCAATGAGTATCCTTACACCGTGGGCGTGGGCAATGGAAATAAGCTCTGCAACGGGAGTAATTGTTCCCAGAACGTTTGAAACGTGTGTCGCCGAAACGAATTTCGTCCGCTTTGTAAACAGCTTTTCATATTCGGAGAGAATTATCTGTCCCGACTTGTCAACGGGCGCAACTTTAATGACCGCTCCCGTTTCCTGTGCGATAAGCTGCCAGGGAACGATGTTTGCGTGATGTTCAAGGAGAGTAACTATTATCTCATCGCCCTCGTGAAGATACTGCTTCACATATGCGTTTGCAACGAGGTTTATTCCCTCGGTGGTACCTCTGACGAACACGATATTGTTCTTGTCAGAGGCTCCGATGAAATCGGAGACAGTTTGCCTTGCGCCCTCGTATGCGTCTGTGGAACGTGCGGCAAGTGTGTGTGCGCCCCTGTGAACGTTAGAATTTTCGTGGGTGTAGTACTCGGTAAGGCGGTCTATGACCTGCTGCGGGCGCTGTGTAGTTGCGCCGTTATCAAGCCATACAAGGTCGTGACCGTTTATCTTTTCGCCAAGAATGGGGAAATCACGGCGAATCTGCTCCAGCGTTTTTGTGCCGATGATAATGGAATTATTGTTGCTCTGCCTGAAATTTCCGCTTTCCGAATTATTCGCCTTTGCTTTTGGAGTGGGAGTTTCTGCCGACTGCGCCTGCGATACCACAACGGGAGAATATCCCGATGCTTTAGGCTGAACGGGCGCTTTTTCCTCACGATATATCCCAAAGCCGTCCAGCTCGGAAATCACAGTATCAAGGTCATTTTCATCAAGGGAATACTTAGGCTTGTAAAGCTCATTTTCCGAAACCTGCGCAGCAGAGGTTATATCCGTAAAGGGCAGGGTATATGAAGCATTTCCCACGGGAGCAAATCCGTCAAGGGGCGAGGTTTCGGGATAAAATTCATCTGCATTTACGTTCGATACTTCGCCGAGGACTTCTTCCGCAGCCCTTGCATAGCCGTCAAGACGGTTTATTTCGCTCTGAAAGGGAAAGGCTTCACGTTTGAAAAAGCTTTCCGATTTCTGTGCCGCCCTGTCAATGACAGATGTATCGCCCTGTGCCACAAGCTTTTCAATGCCGTCCGCACATTCGGCGGTGTTATATTCGGGAAAAAGCCCATTCGCCAGTGCTTCAAGCTCACCTTCCGAAGGTAATTTGTTATCCAAAGGATAACGATCAATCGTAGTCATAGTATTCACCTACTTCAACGTCCTCCAAAACTGCAATAGCGTCGTCCGAAAGGATAGCCGCCGAGCAGTAAAGGCTAAGCAGGTAGGAAGCTACGCCCTTATCGTCAATTCCTCTGTATCTTACCGAAAGACCTCTGGACTGTTCGTTCTTGAGATTTGCCTGATACAGACCGATAACTCCTCTTTTTGCCTCGCCTGTGCGGATAAGGAGAATGTTGGTCTTGCCGCTCTTGCTCTTGGGATTTTTAAGACCGTCCACCAGCAGCTTGTCGGTGGGGATAATGGGGATTCCTCTCCAGAGGATAAAGTTTCCGCCTGCAATATTTGCGGTCACGGGAGGCACTCCCCTCTTGGTGCATTCTCTCTCGAATGCGGCAATTGCTCTGGGATGAGCAAGGAAGAAGGAAGGTTCCTTCCATACCTTTGTGATAAGCTCGTCAAGGTCATCGGGAGTGGGTGCGCCGTTTCTTGTCTGGATACGCTGGGAATCGGGAACGTTTTTCAGCAGACCGTAATCATCATTGTTGATAAGCTGGCTCTCCTGACGCTCTCTCAGACTCTCGATAGCAAGATTAAGCTGCTCCTTTGCCTGATCGTAGGGTGAGCTGTAAACGTCCTCGATCTGTGTGTTTATGTTGATGATAGTGGAAATGGAGTTGAGACGGTATTCTCTGGGCTGTTCCTCGTATTCAACATAGCCCTGGGGAACGATATCCGACTTCTTTGTGGCACTGCACAGCACATCAAGGGGAGTTTCGCCCTCCTTGACTCTGTTTACACGGTAAATGCCCGATTCAAGTCCTTTGAATTCAAGGAGCTTGGTTATCCACTTGGGTGTGAGTGCTCCGTACTGTGGTTTGGTTTTGGTGACGTCCGCTAAATTATACGCCGCCTTTGCGCCAAGTGCATTGATCTTTTCTTCTGCCATGATAGTTTCCTCCAAAAATAATATTTATATCAATCGAACTGCGGCGGCGAAACTTTTTTCGCCCATATCGGCTTGCCGCAATAAGGATCAATATCTTAGTATTGGGGCATTGTGGGGTCAACCTCTCTTGCCCATGCGTTAATGCCGTCTTTGAGATTGAACATTCTGCCCTTGTAGCCTGCTTCTCTGAGAGTATTTACCGCAAGTATGCTTCTCTTGCCCTCCTTGCAGACAAACACCGTATCAACGGTTGGGTCAAGCTCATTCTGCCTGCGTTCAAGCTGACCTATGGGAATTACCTTTGCATCAAGGAATTTGGTTATCGCACGCTCGTGGGGTTCTCTTACGTCGATAATAGTTATTTTTTCGCCCTCGTCAAGACGGCGTTTAAGCTCCTTTGCCTCGATAGCTTCAACAGGGGCTTCCTCCTCTTCCTGCTTTTTTATGCCGCAGAAATCGGCATAATCATATTCCTCAAGCTTTGTGATGGTGGGGTGCTCGCCGCAGATGGGGCAGTTCGGGTCTTTATGTATTTTAAGCTCACGAAATCTCATTTTCCATGCGTCAAAATTAAGAAGCCGTCCCACAAGCGTTTCTCCACCGCCCACTATGAGCTTGATGACCTCGTTTGCCTGAATGGTGCCGATAATTCCCGGAAGCGCTCCCATAACACCGCCTGTCGCGCAGGATGGCACAAGTCCCGCAGGAGGGGGCGAAGGATACATACATCTGTAGCAGGGACCTTCCTTTGCATAATACACCGAAGCCTGTCCCTCAAACTGATACATCGCTCCGAATACATCGGGCTTGCCCAGCATTACGCAGGCGTCATTCACAAGATATCGGCACTGATAATTGTCCGAAGCGTCCGCCACAACATCATATTCGGAAATGATGTCAAGAGCATTTTCCGCTGTAAGCATATAGTTGTAGGTCTCCACCTTTACAAGAGGATTTATCTGCTTTATGCTGTCCTTTGCGGAGGCTACCTTGGGTCTGCCGATGTCACGGGTGCCGTGAATGACCTGCCGCTGGAGATTGGTCTCATCAACCTCGTCAAAGTCGATAAGTCCAAGCTTTCCAACACCTGCCGCCGCAAGATACTGTGCAAGGGGTGCTCCCAGACCGCCTATTCCCACAATGAGGACCTTTGCGGCTTTCAGCTTTTTCTGACCCTTTATGCCCACCTCCTGCAAAAGCAGATGACGGCTGTACCGAAGAATTTCCTCGTTTGTAAGCTTTTCGCCCTTTGTATCGCCGAGAATGCTTTCTATGGGTGCTCCGCCTGCGATGGCAGGAATAAGCATTATCTCGTCACCGGTTTTTACGGGAGTGTCATTCCCCTGCAAGACCTTTATATTTTCCCCGTTCACGAACACATTTATGAACGGACGAAGACCGCCGTTTTCATCAAATAAAGCCTTTTTCGTTTCAGGATATTCGTCCGCAAGGGAACGAATGACCTCTCCTGCGGTGCTGCCCTCCAGCTCCAATTCTGAGCGGTGATTTGTGAATGAGCGAAGTGTGGTCGGTATAAGTACGGTTATCGCCATAAAAATTTACTCCTTATTGCATATGATTATTTTTTCTTCCGAGAACTGCATATCCTCCGCAGAAAGCACAAAGCTTTTTGTCTTTACCGCTTTTCCCTTTACCACGGACATTATTATGTATGAATAAACGGGCAGTGCGTGGGTGCGGTCAAATTCCGAGGGGAATGCTTCGCAGTCGGGGTGGGAATGATAAAAGCCTATAATGTCAAGCTTTTTCTTTCGTGCGGTCAGCTCCGCTTTAAGCATAATTTCGGGAGTTATCTCAAAACGCCGCCGCTTTTCCGCTTGGTCATATCCGTTCTCGGCAGACTCGGCATATTCCGCAGTTTTTTCGCCGCTTTCGTTTAGTTTCCCGAAAATTATGCCGCAGCATTCCTCGGGATAACGTTCCGCTCCGTCTGTCAGCATATGCTGAATAACATCCTTTGAAAGATATATCAAGCCCTACACCTCCCACAGCGGATTGGAAAGATACCGCCCTCCGCCGTCACAGAGAATGGTGACTATCACCGAGCCGTGCGGTGCATTTTCAGCCGTTTTCAGAGCCGCAAGGACATTCGCACCCGAGCTTATACCAACGAAAAGTCCGTGCTTCCGCGCAAGCAGCTTTGTCATTTCATAGGCTTCCTCGGTGGATATTTCAATGGTCTCATCGGCAAGGCATTCGTCAAAAAAGCTTGATCTGACGTGAGCCGACGGGTGCTTTATCCCCTCAATGCCGTGAAATGGAGAATCGGGACGCATCATTACAGCTTTTATCCCGCTGTTGTATTCCTTCAGCCGTTTTACGCAGCCTGTGAACGTTCCTGCCGTGCCCGTTCCCGATACAAAGTGAGTTATGCTTCCGCCTGTCTGTGACAGAATTTCTTTTCCCGTACCGTTATAATGTGCAAGCCAGTTTTCATTGTTGCTGTACTGGTCGGGATAGAAATATTTATCGGGAGCTTCCGAAATAATTCGCTGCACCTCGTTATATGCACCGTCTATACCTTCAAGGGGCGAAGTTTCAATAATATCCGCACCGTAGGCTTTCATAAAGCACTTGCGTTCGGGAGATACGTTTGCGGGAATACAGAGCCGCACCTTATATCCAATAGCCGAGCATATCATTGCATAGGAAATACCCGTGTTTCCGCTTGTTGCGTCGATAACGGTCTTGTCCTTTGTAAGCCTGCCGTCTGCAATACCTTTCAGAAGCATTGCCTTTGCCGCCCTGTCCTTTACCGAGCCGCCAACGTTCATAAATTCCGCTTTGGCAAAGAGCTTTACTCCCCTTTTCAGACCGTCAATATCAAGGCTCAGCAGGGGCGTATTTCCGATGAGATCAAGAATTGTCATATTGCCCCTCCTCATAAAAAAACAAGGAGGCTTTAAACGTAATTCCAATCAACGTTTAAAACCTCCGGCGTTCCGGTCAGTTTTGTTATTATTAAGCTTCACCTTGAATTTTTCGGTGCTTTCTATGGAAACTATGCGTCCGTCCTGAACCATTATGGTTATGGAACCGAACTCCATATCCTGCAATGCCTTTCGGATTATTTCCACAGCCTCCGAAAATTCATCGTTTTGTACAGACATTTTGTCACTTCCAATCAAAAAAAGCCGCTTCATAACAATATGAAACAGCTTCAAAAAACATATTTCAAGCTGTTCGCATATGCAGCACAACAGAGCAAATGCAAAACGGCTAAGGATAATTTTTACCGATTTACATCTGCCCTTTACACATACAACAGCAAAACAGCTTTTTCATAAAAATTATCCTTCCTAAGTAAATTAACCTACTGTGTTTGTTGGTTGTAACTATATAATACACCTTATACCCTACTTTGTCAATAGGTTTAGTATATTTTTTGTAGATATGCATATATAATCGGATCATTTTGTTTATGAATTAACATAAATGACAAAACAAAACTGCGATAAATATACCGCAGAATAAGATCAATGACAGCCTTTCCGCTCTGCCGAAAGACAAAAAGCTGATAAGGATACTCAACAGACAGTCAGAACGTATCGCAAAATTTGCTTGTTGTATTACCTATACATTTTTTATTATAGCAGGCAGACCGTTTCTGAAAATACTGCTTATGTATTTTACGGTGTCAGCCTTATCTAACTTTATCTCACCCTTCATCCACTCTATGATTATTCCTGCAATACCCTCCGTGTAAAAGGTCACCACAAGCCGCTTGTAATCCTCGGACAGCTGCACCCCAACCGCTTTTTCCGCACTTGAAACTATCATATTGCCGATCTCAAAGAAATCATTATACAGAAAAATTTTCAGCTCGTCACGTCCGACGGAGTCGTAAACGCAGTTTAGCATATGCTGATTTTTTTCAAGATAATCCATTACGAATAAAATAGCGTCCTCATAATCAATAAGCAGGTCGAAGCTTTTTACTACCTCGATTGCTTCCTGCTCAAACGTCCATTTAAGCAGATCTCTCGTATCTGCAAAATGATAATAAAAGGTCTTGCGGTTAAGTCCGCAGTCTTCAATAATTTCACTTACTGTTATTTTTGAAAAAGGCTTTGTCTGCATAAATCGTTTCAGCGATTCGGACAGAGCCTTTTTTGTGTACATACTTGTTACTTCGTGCTTCATATTAACGCCTCCGATTTTATTATACAACTGTCCATCAAAAAAATCAATGGTCAATACTTAATATTTGACCGTCAATTCGAGGCAAATGACCGTATTTTACACATCATAACGAAATTAACCGTTTTAATTTTATTTTGTATGAGCTATATTTATCTTATCAAATTTGAAAGGCGGTCATCAAATGATATATACGATCGGTCGGGAATTCGGCAGCGGAGGTCACGAGATAGGAGCAGAGCTTGCGCGATGGCTGGGAATACCTCTGTATGATAAGGATTTTATAGAAAAGGCTGAAGCTGCAAGCGGAATAAAGTCGGAAATTCTTGAACAGGCTGACGAGAAAAAGGAAAACCGTTGGCTTTATACAGTTCATTACAATGGGGCAGAAAATCTCAGAGGCTTGTCCGCAAATGAGATATTGTTCAGGATACAGAGCAGTCTTGTGCTTGAATATGCTGGCAAATCAGACTGTGTAATTGTGGGACGCTGTGCGGATCATATCCTTGATAAAGCCGATATACAGCATTTAAGTATTTTTATTTCCGCTCCTTTGGAAGCAAGGATAAAACGCATATCAAATATCAAAGCACTGACCGAAAAGGAAGCTGCTGCGCTTATTGCAAGAACCGACAAACAACGTAAAAGCTATTATGAATATTATACGGGAAAAAGTTGGGGGAAGCCCTGCAACTATGACCTGTGCTTGAACAGTGCTTCTTTCGGGATAGAACGGACGGCAGAGATCATTGCACAATTAAGGGGAATGTTGAAATGAAAATCTATAAATACACTATTACGCTCGACACTCAGATGGGCGTGAAAAAAGGAATATTGACAAGATACGCCGAAAAAACCCTTGGCTCCGAAAGCGGATATATTGAAATACTGGGAGAGAAAAATCCCTATCTTGCCAAAATCGAACCAAACGGGAAATGCAGTATGAGCGGAACGCTGAAAACCCTTGTCAGCAATTTTGATTTTCGGGGTGACGGCTATATCTATCCCGACAAGCTTGAAATTATCCTGCGTAACGGAAAAAGCAGTCTGCTAATGCAGGGTGTTATAAAGGAGGTCATTTACGAGAATGAAAAGGTTTTATGAAAAGGTCATTTCCCATCCGGTTGTCATAACCGTGATATTTGTGCTGCTGACAGTGTTTTTTACATTGTGCAAGCCGCTTATACCTGTAAATTACGATATGAACGACTATCTCCCCGATGACAGTCATTCCACGCTTTCACTTGATGTTATGGAGCGAGAATTTGACGGCGGCATACCAAATGCAAGAGTAATGCTTAAAGATGTTACCATTCCGCAGGCGCTTGATTACAAGGATAAGATAGCGGCGGTGGACGGCGTTGACGATGTTATGTGGCTGGACAATTCCTGCGATATCACACAGCCTGTTGAAACTATGGACAAAGGTACGGTCGAAACCTACTATAAAGACGGAAATGCGCTGCTGACGGTAACTATCTCCGAGGAGAAAAATCTGTCTGCGGTGAATGAGATACGGGATATTATCGGTGAAGAAAACGCCCTGACAGGCTCTGCCGTATCAACTGCGGTGGCAACGGAAAGCACCGTAAGCGAGATAAACGTTATCACAATAATTGCAGTCATTTTCGTAATTATCGTGCTGCTTCTCACCACAAATTCGTGGATAGAGCCTGTTGTAATTATGATAGGTCTTGGCGTTTCGCTGATGATAAACGCAGGCAGCAATATAATTTTTGGAGAGATAAGCTTTGTAACAAATGCCGCAGGAATGATACTCCAGCTTGCGGTATCGCTTGATTATTCGGTTTTCCTGCTTCACCGCTTTGAGGAAAGCCGAAAGGAATTTTCAAGTCCGAAGGAAGCTATGGCGGACGCTCTTACAAAATCCACAAGCTCAATTTTATCAAGCGGACTTACCACTGTTATCGGCTTTCTTGCCCTTGGACTTATGCGCTTTAAGATAGGTCCCGATCTTGGCTTTGCTCTTGCAAAGGGTGTTGCCATAAGCCTGATATGCGTGTTCATTTTTATGCCCTGTCTGACAATGCTTACCTACAAGCTGCTTGACAGGACACGTCACCGTCTCCTCGTGCCGAAGTTTGATAAATTCGGCAAGGCAGTCAGCAAAATTATGCTGCCTATGGCAATTGTTTTCGTAATAATAATTGCACCCGTGTATCTTGCATCAAATGCCAATGATTTTTACTACGGTTCGTCACACATTTTCGGCGAGGATACCCGTCTTGGCGCAGATACGGCGAAAATTGAGGACGTTTTCGGCAAACAGGATACCTATGTGGTACTCATTCCAAAGGTTAGCCGTCAGACAGAAAAGGCACTTTCCGACGAACTTGGCACTCTGCCGCAGGTCAAGGATATAATTTCATATGTTGATACGGTAGGAGCAGAAATACCCGAACAGTATCTTGACAGTGATACATATTCAATGCTTTGCTCCGAAAATTACAGCAGAATGGTAGTAAGCGTTGATGCGGATTACGAGGGCAAAAACACCTTTGAACTTATTGAAAATATCCGTGAAATATGCGAAAAATATTATGCGGACGGATATTATCTTGCAGGCGAGGGCGTAAGCACCTATGACCTTATGGACACGGTAACAAAGGATATGGTAAAGGTGAATCTTATTGCAATAGCGGCGGTATTTATCGTTCTGCTGCTTACAATGAAGTCGGTATCACTGCCTGTAATACTTGTACTTGCGATCGAAACGGCAATATGGTTGAACCTTTCTCTGCCGTACTTCAAGGGCAGCTATGTGTTCTACATCGCATATCTGATAATAAGCTCCGTTCAGCTTGGCGCAACGGTGGATTATGCGATACTTATGACGGACAGATATATGGAATTCCGCCGTGAAATGCCGAAAAAGGAGGCTGTGCCGAAAACAATTTCCACGGTATCCGTTTCCATTCTAACATCGGGCAGCGTGCTGACAGTTGTGGGACTTCTCCTCGGAAATCTTTCCACTCACGGACTTCTTGCACAGCTTGGAATGTTTGTGGGCGTGGGGGCGATATTCTCACTTATTATTGTATTTTTCGTTCTGCCGGGACTTCTGTATATTTTTGACGGAGTTATCCGCAGAACAACCATAAAATCCAATTTTGTACCAAATAAGTAAGGAGATATTCAGATGAAAAAGTCTACTAAAATTATTTCGGGAATACTTGCACTCAGCCTTGTATCATCTTATGCAATGCCGGTATTGGCAGCCGAAAAGGAAGAGGTCATATATGTAATGGCAGACGCAGACGGAAGCGTGAACAGCGTTTATGCGGTAAACAGCTTTGACGGCGGAAATATTACCGATTACGGCGATTATACCGATGTTAAGCTGCTGAATATAGACGGAACTATCACGCAAAACGGCGATGAGATAACATTTTCATCTTCCGACCCAGGCAAGGTCTATTATCAGGGAACGCTGAAAAACACAGAGATACCGTGGAGTATTTCAATAAAATATTTTCTTGACGGAGAGGAGCTTTCCGCAGAAGATGTCGCAGGTAAAAGCGGCGCTCTTGAAATAAAAATAAGCATTACCGAAAATGAAAAATGCAGCACGGATTTTTATGAAAATTATGCTTTACAGTGTTCTTTTACGCTTGATACGGAGCTGTGCAGCAATATTTCGGCAGATGGTGCGACCGTAGCAAACGTGGGCAGCAAAAAGCAGATAACCTACACCGTTCTGCCCGACAAGGGACTTGAAAGATCTATTTTTGCCGATGTAACGGATTTTGAAATGGCGGAAGGCTCTATTAACGGCATAAAAATGAGCCTTGATCTTGATATTGACAATGAGGAAATAGATGAAAAAATAACCGACCTTACGGACGGGGCAAAAGAGCTTGATGATGGTGCAAAGGAGCTTTATGACGGCACTGTGGAGCTGAATGACGGTGTTTCCGATTTAAATGAGGGAATACAGAAGCTTCGTGACGGAATAGCAGAGGCACAGGAGGGACTTTCCGAGCTTAACAACAAATCCTCGGAGCTTGTGGACGGCTCTGCCGAGGTGAAAAGTGCGCTGATAAAAATACAGACCTCTCTGACCGGAGTATCGGCAAATTCAGATAAGCTTGACCGGCTCGCTTCCGCATCGGCACAGATAAAGTCGGGTATTGACGAGCTTTACGGGGGTATTGTGCAGCTGAATAAAAGCCTGAATTACGAAAGCTATAAGGCAGCAATGAGCGCAAACGGGCTTGACATAGACACCTTGAAAGCAGGAAACGAGCAGGCAATTTCGCAGCTCACGGCGCAAATTACAGAGCTTAAAACTCAGCTTGCTAAAATAGAAAAGGTACCGCAGTATGCCGAGGAAGCCGCAAAGCTGAAAGCACAGATCGAACAGCTTGAAAGCACTCTTACTCTGCTTACGGGCAATAATGCGGCTCTGGGCGGAACGGAAACCTATCTTAACAGCGTTTCACAGGCTTCCGCACAGCTTGAATCGGGCGCAAAGGAGTTAAAAGCAAAATATGCGGAATTTGACAAAGCGATAACCGGACTTACCGCTTCGCTTTCGGAAATGCTTGTGAATATGTCCGAGCTTTCAAGCGGAATAAACACTCTTGTTTCGGAATACGCAAAGCTTGACAGAGGTATTGGTGAATACACAGACGGCGTTAAAAAGCTGACTGACGGCTTTGCGGAAATTTCCGACGGTGCAAAGGAGCTTGCGGAGGGCGGTTCGGAACTTTCGAAGGGTGCAAAAGAACTTATGGACGGAGCGGCTGAAATGCACAACGGCACTTCCGAGCTGCGTTCGGAAACCGCTAAGATAGATGATACCTTCGGTGACGATCTGAGCGGTATGCTTGATTCAATGTCCGACGATGATTATGAAGTGAGATCTTTTGTTTCCGAGAAAAATACGGAAGTTGATTCGGTGCAGTTTGTAATTAAAACCGAAGCCGTTAAAATTCCCGAAGCGATCAAAGCCGATACCGAGCCGGAACAGGAGCTTACATTCTGGCAGAAGCTTTTAAGCTTATTCGGGTTAATGTAAAATTTCGGATGTAATTTTTGACAGATTTGCATTTCTGCAAAGTTGAAAAAACAGTGTTCGTACAAGCTTGATACAGGTCATCAAATCCCACAAGCTCTATTCTTTCAATCTCGGATAAGTCTGCAATATCATAAAAAGCGTCCCAGTTCAAGCCATACCATTTTGGAAATTTAAAAGCCGTTCTCAGCCGCCTTTGAAGCTCCTTCGGGTCGGATACGTCTGTTATGTCATTTCAATAATATCGGAATTTTCATACAGCCACTTCTCAAGATCCGATACCGATATCATATCATAAACAAATGCAAAGAAATATTTTTGAATATCCATAGCCTTCACCGTCTTTAATACACATTCTCCGAATGCGATACAGCCTATTCTATCCTCCAGTCCACAGGCTCAATACCGTGAGACACAAGGAACTCATTGCATTTTGAAAAATGCCTGCACCCGAAAAATCCGTTGTACGCCGATAAAGGCGAGGGATGCGCCGCCGTAAGTACAAGATGGTTGGGATTTGTGATAAGCGACCTCTTTGCCTTTGCATTGCCGCCCCACAGCAGGAAAACAATGGGCTTTTCACGCTCATTCAGCTTCCCGATAACATGGTCTGTAAAGATCTCCCAGCCCTTGCCCTTGTGGGAATTTGCCTGTCCCCGCCTAACAGTCAGAACGGTGTTGAGCATCAGAACGCCGCTGTCAGCCCACTTGTACAGCTCCCCGTGGGGAGCAGGGGGTATTCCAAGGTCTGAGTTCAGCTCCTTGTAAATATTCTGTAATGACGGCGGAATGGGGCAGCCCTTCTGAACCGAAAAGCATAGCCCATGAGCCTGTCCCGGCTCGTGATAAGGGTCCTGTCCCAGAATGACCGCCTTCACATTGTTATAAGACGTGTGCTTCATAGCGTTAAAAATATTATGCATATCGGGATAGATTTCCCTCGAAAAATATTCCTGCTTGAGAAATTCCCGCAGTTCCTTGTAATAGGGCAGGTCGAACTCCCCCGCCATTATCTCGTCCCATTCGTTTCCGAAATTAACCAATATATATCATTCCTTTCCGAGCATGGGTCTCAGATATTTACCGGTGTAGCTCTCCTCGCATTCGGCAATATCCTCGGGAGTGCCGCAGGCAACCAGAGTGCCGCCCTTGTCGCCGCCCTCGGGACCCAGATCGATAATATAGTCCGCCGTCTTTATCACATCAAGATTATGCTCGATAACAAGCACCGTATTGCCCGACTCCGTAAGCCTCTGCAGCACCTCAAGGAGCTTGTGGACATCCGCCGTGTGCAGACCCGTTGTAGGCTCGTCAAGAATGTAGATAGTTCTGCCCGTAGAACGTCTTGCAAGCTCGGTGGCAAGCTTCACTCTCTGCGCCTCACCGCCCGAAAGGGTGGTGGCAGGCTGACCTATCTTTATATATCCCAGACCCACTTCCTGCAAGGTAAGGAGCTTGCGGTAGATCTTCTGATGATTGGAGAAAAACTCCACGCCCTCGTCAACGGTCATCTCAAGCACATCGTAAATGCTCTTGCCCTTGTATTTCACCTCAAGGGTCTCGCGATTGTAGCGCTTGCCCTTGCAGACCTCGCAGGGAACGTAAACATCGGGGAGAAAATGCATTTCTATCTTAATGATACCGTCGCCCTCGCAGGACTCGCAGCGGCCGCCCTTGACGTTAAAGGAAAATCTTCCGGAGGTATAACCCCTTGTCTTTGCGTCATTGGTCTCCGCAAAAAGGTCTCTGATATCGTTGAAAACGCCTGTGTAGGTAGCAGGATTTGAACGTGGTGTTCTGCCGATGGGAGACTGGTCGATAGCAATAACCTTGTCAAGCTCCTCCACGCCCTCAATGGTGTCAAACTCCCCTGCCCTTGTCCTTGCACGGTTGAGCTTTGCCGCAAGATATTTGTAAAGTATCTGATTAACAAGGGAGGACTTTCCCGAGCCGCTTACGCCCGTAACGCAGGTAAATGTGCCCAGGGGAATTGAAACGTCCACACTTTTCAGATTATTCTCTCTGGCGCCCCTCACTGTAAGGAACTTTCCGTTTCCCGTTCTTCTCGCCTCGGGAACGGGAATTTTTCTTCTGCCGCTGAGATATGCGCCTGTAATGGAGCGCTGGCAGTTCATAATATCCTGAACGGTACCCGTGCAGATTATCTCGCCGCCGTGAACTCCTGCATAGGGTCCCACATCAACAATATAGTCCGCAGCCCTCATAGTGTCCTCGTCGTGCTCGACCACGATAAGGGTGTTGCCCAGGTCTCTCAGACGCTTGAGAGTGCCGATAAGCTTGTCATTATCCCTCTGATGAAGTCCGATAGACGGCTCATCAAGGATATAAAGCACGCCCACAAGGGAAGAGCCTATCTGTGTGGCAAGCCTTATTCTCTGGGACTCGCCGCCCGAAAGAGTGCCTGCCGAACGGGAAAGGGTGAGATATTCAAGTCCAACGCTTTTAAGGAACCCGAGACGGCTGTTTATCTCCTTGACTATCCTCTCGCCGATATACATTTCCCTCTCCGAAAGCTGTAATTTATCAAAGAAATCATAGCAGTTTAAAACCGAAAGCTCCGTAACCTCCGCAATGCTCTTTCCGCCCACGGTAACGCCGAGAATTTCCTTTTTAAGCCTTTTTCCGTGACATTCGGGGCAAAGCTCCTCGGACATATACTGCTCGATATCCGCCTTGCTCCATTCGGAATTGCTGTCCCTGTACCGTCTCTCAAGGTTGTTCACAATTCCCTCAAAGGGCTGATAATAAACACCTCCGCCGTAATCGGTGGCACGATGTAGCTTTAGCTTCTCATTGCCTGTACCGTAAAGCAAAGCGTGAATAGCATCTTCGCTCCAGTTTTTAAGCGGCTCTGTAACCGAATGACCGTAAAACTGAGCAATGCCCTTGAAATACATCATAGCAACAGAGCCGTCGTCCGTAGTACCCCAGCCGCTTGCCTTTATCGCGCCCTCTTTAATGGAAAGATCGGTGTTGGGAATGATAAGAGACGGGTCAATTTTGCGGAAAACTCCCAATCCCGTACATTTCGGACAAGCACCGTAGGGATTGTTAAATGAGAACATTCTGGGGGAAAGCTCCTCCATGGAAACGCCGTGCTCGGGGCAGGCGTAATTCTGTGAAAAGAGCATCTCCTCGCCGCCCACGATGTCGCATATGACCGTGCCCCCCGAAATACCCGAAGCAGTCTCAATGCTGTCGGAAAGGCGGGTGCCCATTTCGGGCTTCACCACAAGTCTGTCCACCACTATCTCAATGGTGTGCTTCTTGTTTTTTTCAAGCTTTATCTCCTCGGAAAGGTCGTAAACGATGCCGTCAATGCGCACGCGTACATATCCCGACTTTTTCGCCTGTTCAAGCTCCTTAACGTGCTCACCCTTGCGTCCCTTTACAACGGGAGCCAGTATCTGAATTTTCGTACCCTCGGGGAGAGCGGAGATCTTGTCGATTATCTGATCTACCGACTGCTGCTTTATCTCCCTGCCGCACACGGGACAATGTGGAATACCAATTCTTGCATAAAGCAGACGGAAATAATCATAAATTTCCGTGACTGTTCCCACCGTTGAACGGGGATTTTTTGAGGTGGTTTTCTGGTCAATGGAAATAGCCGGGGAAAGTCCCTCGATAGAGTCCACATCGGGCTTGTCCATCTGACCGAGAAACATTCTCGCATATGAAGAAAGGCTCTCCACATATCTTCTCTGACCGTCAGCGTAAATGGTGTCGAATGCAAGAGAAGATTTACCCGAGCCCGAAAGTCCCGTCATAACGATAAGCTTGTCACGGGGAAGCTCCAGGTCAACATTCTTTAAATTATGCTCTCTCGCACCCTTAATAACGATTTTATCAATAGGCATTTTAATTTTCCTCTCAAATCATCAAATCAATCAAAAATTCCCAGATCTCCGCCGTCCCTCATAGAATAGCATTTCGATCCGCCCACAATAATATGATCCATCAGACGAATATCCACCGCTTTCAGCAGCTCATTTATCCGCCTTGTCACCGCAATATCCTCGTCGGAGGGCTTAGGAGCGCCCAGCGGGTGATTATGCGCCAGCGCAGCCATAGCGCAGCCGCTGTCAATTGCCGCACTCATTATTTTTCTCAGCTCCACAGAGGTATATGCAGATGTGCCCCTGCTTATTTCAGTCACCGAAACAGGTCTCAGCGAGCTGTCAAAGCAGGCGAGCATAAATTTCTCCGTTCCCGAACCCACGAAATAGGGCTTGAAAAGCTCGGAAAGCTGAGCCGTAGTTGTTACGGAAACGCCTTTGCGCTCCTCGGCATAATAAACGCTTATGAGCTGTGGGATAAGCTTGAAAAGCACCGCAGCGTTCTCTGTTATCCCCTTTACCTCCGTAAGCGCCGAAATATCCGCATTGAACACTCCCGCCACGCTGCCGAATTTTTTTAAAAGTTCTTTGGCGATCTGCTTTGTGTCCCTCTGAGGAATAGCGTAAAACAGCAAAAGCTCAAGTATCTCGTGAGGCGCAAAGCCATCGAGACCCGATACAAGGAACCGTTCCTTTACCCGTCCCCTGTGACCCTTAGCGGACTCCTTCCGCATATCCTCCGCAGTTTTAGGGGGAGCATTTTTCATCTCTTCCTTTTTTTCGGTCAAAGCCCTGTCAAGCTCGTCCTCCCGCAAAGTGTCAAGAGCATTTTCCAGCCAGACATTATCCATACTCACCGCTCCGTTCAGATATCCTCAAGGCTGAGAGTAGCCACCGCATTAAGGCTCTCGTCCGCCCTTTTTCCGTCAAGAAAATCGTAATATCCCTGACAGGCTATCATAGCGCCGTTGTCGCCGCACAGCTCAAGAGGGGGCAGATATACCTTGATTCCCCTCTTGCCGCATTCGTGAAGCATAAGCTCTCTCACGCCCGAATTTGCGGAAACGCCGCCTGCCACCGCAACGGTCTTGTAACCGAAAGCCTTCGCCGCCTCCACCGTCTTGCTCACCAGCATTTCGGCAGCGGTTTTCTGAAAGCTTGCCGCCAGACTGTCGCTGTCCAGGGTCTCCCCCTTCTGCTCAGCGTTGTGCGCCAGATTTATGACCGCGGTTTTAAGTCCGCTGAAGGAAAAATCATACTCGCTGCCCGTTACCTTGGGGATAGGCAGCTTGTATCTGTCGGGGTCGCCCTTTTTCGCCGCCCTGTCAATGTGAACACCCCCGGGATATGGATATCCCAGCACTCTCGCGCATTTGTCAAATGCCTCCCCCGCAGCGTCATCCCTCGTCCTGCCGATAACTCTGAATTTGGTGTAGCTGAGCACTTCCGTTATCTGCGAATGACCGCCGCTCGCCACAAGGCAGAGATAAGGGGGCTCAAGGTCGGGATGGGCAATGTAATTTGAAGCGATATGCCCCGCAATGTGATGAACGGGGATAAGAGGCTTACCCGCCGCCATAGCAAGCCCCTTGGCAAAGCTTGTGCCCACCAGAAGCGCGCCGATAAGCCCAGGGGCATATGTGACAGCAATGCCGTCAATGTCACTGAGTCCGCAGCCTGCCTCATCAAGCGCCGCCCTCACCACAGCAAGTATATTCTCCGCGTGCCGTCTCGAAGCGATCTCGGGAACAACTCCGCCGAATTTCTTGTGCTCCTCCACCTGAGAAGCCACGATATTTGAAAGAATAGTCCGTCCGTCAAGGGAGACCGAAGCCGCCGTCTCGTCGCAGGAGGACTCTATACCAAGAATTTTAACGCTCATTTTATCACCTTTTTTATCATAACTATCCCGTCCTCTTTGGGAGAGGAGTACATACCGCGCCTTACCCCCGCCCTTTCAAAGCCGAAGGAGCCGTAAAGCCCGATCGCAGGAGAATTTGAAGCCCTGACCTCAAGAGAAATGCTGTCAGCCGTTTCGGGAAGAGCATTTTCAAATGCAGAAAGCAGCTGTGTGCCAATGCCCATTTTACGGTGAGCGGCATTTACCGCAATGCGCTCGATATATCCCGAATACCCGTCGCAGGAGCCGATGATATATCCCCGTACCTTGCCCTCGGAGATCTCCGCAAGAAAAATATTCGTTTCCTCGGAAAGCGCACTCTCAAGTGACTTTTCCGACCAGGGGTCCGTGAAAGCCGCTTTTTCAATTTCCGCGATCTGTGGGATATATTCTCCATCTGCCCGAACTATCATAACCCCATATCCTTTCTAATGCAGGCGATAAGCTCCTTCACATCATCAAGGCATGACAGCTGACCGCACCTGCCTCTGTAGCCTGCCGCACCCTTGATCCCTTTGAGATAAAAGGCGCACTGCCGCCTTGCCTCCGCCATAGCCAGCCGCTCCCCCTTGAACCGAACCGCCAGCTCCGCCTGCCTGAGCATAGTGTCAAGCCGCTCATTCAAATTGGGGGGCGTAGGAATAATACCGCTTTCAAGATAGCTTTCTATCTGCTCGAATATCCATGGATTTCCATAGCTTCCCCTGCCAACCATAACAAGGTCGCAGCCCGTCTCGGAGTACATTCTCGCAGCGTCCTCGGCGCAGCAGATATCCCCGTTTCCGATAACGGGAATACTCACAGCCTCCTTGACCGCCTTTATGATGCCCCGGTCCGCTTTTCCGTGATACATCTGATTTTTCGTCCGCCCGTGAACAGTCACCGCCGCCGCCCCGGCTGACTCCATCGCCCTTGCAAATTCGGGAGCATTTATGCTGTTCTCGTCCCAGCCTGCCCGAATTTTCACCGTAACGGGAACATCGCTGCTCAAAACCACCGCTCTTACAATATCATAAGCCCTGTCTGGGTCCTTCATAAGCGCGCTGCCGCTGCCGTTACCCGCAATTTTCGGAACGGGACAGCCCATATTTATATCAAGTATGTCGGGACGGTACTTCATAAGCATACCTGCTGCCCTGCCGCAGAATTCCGCCTCATCACCGAATATCTGCAAAGCATAGGGCCGCTCCCTGTCGTCAACAGTGCACAGCTCCTCGGTCTTTCTGTCGCTGTAGCAAAGACCCTTTGCGGATATCATCTCCGAGACCATATAAGCCGCCCCGTGCTCCTTGCAGACAAGCCTGTAAGCCCTGTCCGCCACCGAAGCCATAGGCGCAAGAGCGGCAGTCGCCTTTATCTCCACATTCCCAATTTTCACCCGGGATATTCCTCCAAAACAATATTCATAGCAAGCCTTGCCTTTGCAATGACCGTCTCCTTTTCGCCCTCAAGGAGAATGAGCTTTCGCCCGTCGGAAACGATAATTTTCCCGTCGGGGCACAGCGAATAATCCAGAACGCCCTTTTTTATCACCGTCTCACTGCCGTCAGCCTCTCTTTTCACAAGCACGCGTGACAGGGGCATTACCGAGCCGCTGTCCTCCTTTGCGTCCTCTTCCTTAGCAAGCTTTTCGGCTTTGATGATATTGCCCTCAATGATGATATCCCTCTCGGAACGCTGTTTCGTTTTTGTAAATGAGGGCAGACCGTTGCTGCCGCTTTTAAGTGACTCGCCGCCCCACCTGGTGCATACGAAATTGAGCCACCCGAAAAAGCCCTTCAGCACTCTGTAGGGAAACAGCAGTATATCCGAAAATTTGAACCCATCTTTTTCGTGCTCGCCGCCGTAGGGCTGACGGATATAGAAAATATTCCCGAAGCTGTCGTCCTTTATTCTGAGGAAATCGGTCCCCGGGTCTGAGAGAAATTTCTCCATCTCTCCCCTGTCCACATCGATATAAGCGCCGCATCTGGGCGAAACCGCCGCCACAGCACCGTATTCGTTCCTGCCATTGCCTGCGGAGGAAAAATAAATGCGGTTCCTGTGACATCTGCTCCAGTAGGGATATTCTTCAATGCTGTCCCCGTCGGTAAGCTCGTCATAAGCGGAAGCAGGCGGCTCCATCACCGCAATGTGCAGCTCATTGGGATTTGATCCCAGACTCACCGCCATTTTCCCCTCAAAGCAGTCGAACGCACCGAAATAAAGGTCGTTTCCCGAAAGGATAAGTCCCTCGTTCTCGTCCGTCCTGTCAAAGCTTCTGTGATACAGTGAGCAGGACTCGTCCAGCCCCACGCCGTAAATAAGCTCGCCCTTGTTTTCGCAAAGACCCGTTATCCTGGCGGAAACAACAGTCTCCCCGGAATATTCCCTTGCCACACCCGTAAACTGAGCGCCCGTGCCCGTAGTTTTCCATTCCGTCCGCCGACGAATGCTCTCAAGGGTCTCCTTGTATTTGTTTATCCTTCCGCAGGGTATCTCCGACTTGTTTCCCCCGTCAATGCGGTATATCTTATTTTCCGATGTGTATACAAGTTTCATAGGCTTCTCCTTAGATAAAAAGATGAAACAGGAACTCACGCTCCTATTTGCGGGTGACGACCCGCGGCGAGGTCGCGCTGTTAGTCTGTGTGGGGCGGTCAGTTTTGTCTCCGCGCCGACATGAATATCAACAGCTCGATAAATCGGAATTTATTTTTATTTCATTTCTAAAAGATAGGTTATATCATCTTGAAATTTCTGTGGAATCAGGTTTCTGTTTTGCTCAATAATTGGAAACGGGGGTAATTCATAACTTGTCAGCAAATCAATTGCATCTTCAATAACATCATCTTCATATGCTGAGATAATCACTGTTTGTAATAGATTTACCAAATCATCATGAATATTGCTTATATCTTGCTTATAGTACGGATCCATAAACCAATCTAAACATAATAACATACTAAGCTTTCTATCTGTGTCCGTTCCAAGTAATATTCTCGCAATTTCTGATATTCCTTTTCTTACTGTTTCTCGGTCATTGTCCGTATAAGTAACAAATCTGCTGTTTTCCATAATATGCATACCTTTACAAATTCTAATTCCGATATGACGCGCCGATACAAAATCTAACGGCGCGGAAACAAATCTCCCGACCCGCACCAACTCACAGCGCGACCTCGCCGCGGGGCGCCCCCCGCCGCCGCGGGTCATCACCCGCCGGTCAGTATGTTTGTATCGTTACCGAGCCGACAGTCTGCCGCCCAAACAAACTATAGAACGAGTGGCTGCAGGCTCAGCCTGCCGTCACCCGCTCAAAAGCCGCCGCAGCCCAGCCGCCGGACTCACGAAGCTCAGTGCGGATAAATCCGTTTTTCTCCATAGCCGCCATGACCTCGTCACAGCGCTCGATAATGATGCCCGAGATGATGATCTTTCCGTGAGGAACAAGGAAATCCCCGAAAATGGGAGCCATAGCGATAAGCACGTCCGCCACGATGTTAGCGGTTATGAGCTGATATCCGCCGCCGATCTTCTTTCTGAGCTCCTCGTCGGAAATGATATTTCCCGCATATGTAATATACCTGTCATCGGGAATATGATTTTTCCGTGCATTCTGTCCCGCAATGTTCACGCTGTTAAGGTCAATATCCACTGCACAGGCGCTGTCCGCACCCAGAAGCAGTGCCGCAATAGAAAGGATACCGCTTCCGCAGCCCATATCAAGCACCCTGTCATTCTCAGACAGATTAGTTTCTAAAAGCTCAAGGCAAAGCTGAGTTGTGTTGTGCCTGCCCGTACCGAAGGAGGAGCCGGGATCTATCTCAAGGATCGTTCTCTCGTCATCAGCGTCATAATTCTCCCAGGAGGGCTTGATAACAAGCTTTTCGCCAACGGTAAGGGGCTTGAAATACTGCTTCCAGTTGTTAGCCCAGTCCTCTTCACGGACATTTGAAAGCTCGCATACCAGCCTGCCGAACTTCTTTTCGCTGTCCATAGCCGCCAGCTCCGCCATCTCGGTCTTTACCATAGCCAGCATATCCGCACCCTGAGAATTGTCCGCAAGATAGAAGGTAACGCAGGTCTCGCAGTCCTTTAAATTCATAAGGTCGTCGTCAATGTAATCCCAGTTGCCCGTCTTGTCGTTGAGGAAATCCTCAAAATCCTTTGCGTCACGTATCTGAAAGCCCGTAACGCCCACATTTAAAAGCCTTCCGCAAACAGGGTCAATGCCCTCGGTGGTGGTGTATATATTTACCTCAGTCCAGTTCATATTTTTTCCTCCCGAAAAGTTCATTTTAATTTTTCATTTTTTATTGCATCAGACGGGTTCTTTATTTTGTTTCGCCGGAAGTACCTGCAGCCGTTTCGGAATGCCCGGGAACTATCTTTTTCAAAGCCCCCGACTGCTCCGAAAGCATTCTGCCCGAAGCGGCATATTCCTCCGAAGCATTTTTGCTCAGAAGAACAAAGCCGGATATCTTGTCCATGCATTCCTTTGCAGCCGAAAGTGCCTCGGATTGCTTTTCGCAGAGCTCCTCAAGAGCCTCTGCCCTGCCCGACATATCCTTCGTCTGCCCGAATACCTCCGAAGCGGAAGCCGAAGCAGCACAAACAGCCGCCGCACCCGAACCGATGCGCTCGCCGCAGCGCTTAACTATCTCAGCCGCCTCCGAAGAAGCCTCGGCAGACCTGAGCGCCAGACTTCTTGCCTCGTCAGCCAGCTCCGCCAGGCTCCTGCCCGAGCATTCGCCCTTTGCAGCGTTCATAGCAGCGCTCACCGCCAGCATATTTGCGTGTGAGGCAATGTCCGCCGCCGCCTTAGCAAGCCCCTCCATCTCCTCGGCGCTTTTTCGGAGCATTTCAAGGGAATTTTCCGCATTATTAAGCTCACGGGCACAGTCCTCCATAAGCCTGCCGCTTTTCGCTCCAAGGCTGCCCATATCTTCTGAGGATACTCTGCTCTGACCGATAAGCTCCGATATCCTTGCAAAGCTGTCCGAAAGCTGTTCCGCCGTTGTTTCCTGCTCAAGAGCGGCAGCGGAAAGCTCCTCCGCATTGTCCGATACCCTAACCGATTCCGCCGAAACAAACTCCGCCGCACGGTTTATCTGAGCGCCGATAAATCTGAGTCTCGCCTTCATCTTCCTGATCGCAGATAGCACATTTTCATACCTGTACGGATATTCCCCGTCTGCCGCAGCGTCGGGGTCGCCGTCTGCAAGAATGTTCAGGCAGTTCACAGCGTTAGAGATGGTCTCCTCCGCCTCCGCAAGGCGCTCGTCCTCCTCAGCCTCGGGAGAAACAAGCTCATACTTGTCCTCGGGAACAGCCTCGTCCACAGGCTCCTCGACCGCATTCTCCCGCAGCCTTTTGTCAATAAACAAAGCAATAAACGTGACCGCCGATATGCCCAGCAGCCCTATCCCCACGCATACGCGGGCATATTTTGATGCCCGTGCCGATATCTGAGCGGAAGCGTCTTCACCCTCCGCCGAAAGCTCCGCAAGAAGGCTGTCCGTATACTCCGCCGCCGCCAGAAGCTTGGGCTGATACTCGCTGAAAAAAACATTCCGTGCGATCTTCATATTTCCGCTGCTCACACTTCCGAAAACAGCGTCCCTCACCTGTGAAGCGGCGATAAGCTCCTCAACAGGTGCGGCAGAGCTCCATATATCCTCCCCGTCATTTATCAGACTGTCCTCAAGAGCATTGAGCCCGCTCCTTGCCGCACTGATATACTCCTCCGCAGCAGAGCCGTCCGAAGATGAGAGCGCCGCCAGGATATCCCGTTCGGCGCCGAGTATGTTGTCCCTCGCCGCATAAACTTCGGCAGCACGTGCGGCATAGCTTTCCGAACATTCGGCGCAATATCCTTCAAGCCCCCTGACCGCTCTCACAGATACAAACGCCGTTATCCCGATAACAGCCGCCGCTGCGATAAAAGCTGTCATAAGCCGTGCGCTTAATTTGTTGGCTTTCATTTTATTCCCGTCTTTCCTGTAAAAAAATTTTTATGCATATTTACTGAAATTATAGCACATTTTCCCGAAACCGTCAAGAGTCGGGGCAAATTCCCCATTCCCCGCGCAATAATATTTCGACCAATTTTTATTCGATATATTTTCACACTTTATCCACTTGTGCGCAAAGAAAAATCATTATAATTTTATTTGGATATTTTTAAGAAAGGACCGAACCCAAATAATGGAAGAAACAGTTATAGAAACCACCGCCCCCGCCATAGTCAGCGAGGCAGAAAACGTAATTGAAGCGGTTTCCAGCGGCACAGTTGACAGCACAGTTTTAAAAAGCTTTTCCGATGCGCTCATAGCCTATCTCCCCACAGTGGTAACAGCCATAATAATCTACATCGTGGGCAAGATAATCGCCAAAATACTTCTCCACATCATCGACAAGGCAATGGGCAGGAGCCGTATGGACGAGACCGCACAGGGCTTTCTCCGCTCCCTTATAGGCATTGTATTCACCGCCTTTGTGATAGTCATCACCCTGTCAACTCTGGGAATACCCATGACCTCCATCGTCACCACCATAGGCGCAGCAGGCGTAGCCGTAGCCCTCGCCCTGCAGAACAGCCTTTCAAACGTGGCAGGCGGCTTTCTGATCCTTATGAACAAGCCCTTTGTGAAGGGTGATTTTATAAGCACCAACGGAAATGAAGGCACCGTGGAGGATATCAGTATCCTCTCCACCAAGCTCCTCACCGTTGACAACAAGGTCATCTACATTCCCAACAGCATGATATCGGGCAATACTCTCATCAACTACAGCCGTGAAGATAAGCGCCGCGTAGACCTGAAATTCAGCATCGCCTACGAGGAGGATCACAGAGAAGCGATAAAGGTAATAAGCGGCGTTATCGCCGAGCATAAGCTTATCCTGACTCAGGACGCGCCCTTTGTCCGCGTCTCCGACCTTTCCGCCAGCTCCGTTGACATCACCGTAAGGGTCTGGACAAAGACCTCCGATTACTGGACAGTCTATTTCGACCTTATCGAGCAGGTGAAGACCGCCTTTGACCAAAACGGCATCGAGATACCCTACTCCAAGCTTGACGTTGATATCAAGGAGCATACCTCAAAGGCTGTATAACAATTATAGCACATTTATTCCAATTTGTCAAGCGTTTTCAAAATATTTGTTTCATTGCACAAAAAGCCGCCTTGTGAAGCCGTTTATCTTCACAAGGCGGTTTGTTTGCTTAATCAGATCACTTTTCCCCATCGGGAGCTTTTCCCAGCAGACGAAGCTTCAGCGCACGAAGCTTTGACATATAACGTGAATTATATATCACGCCCAGAATAAGCACACCGGTCATTATACCGAGACACAGCCCCGAAAGAAAATCAAATTTCTCACCTGCGTCCGAGAAAAGCAGTATCATATATCCTGCGTCTGCGACCAGACCTGCAATGAAGAAATATAAAACCTTCCTTGAGAAATCCATTTTACTCATATTGCTGTAATCAGCCGCCTTGAGAACAGTTTCCCGTGTTTCCTTATCCATCTGTACATCTTTCCTTTCACCGTCTAAAATTTCCCGCAGCTCCACATTGTAGTGATCTGCGAGCTGAATGAGAATATCCAGGTCGGGCAGATTTGTCCCCGTTTCCCAGCGCGAAACGCTTCTGTTGGAAACGCCTGTCAGCTCTGCCAGCTGCTCCTGGGTGAGCCCTTTTTCCTTCCGCAGCTCTCTGAGAAAGCTGCCGATCTTCTTCTGATCCAATTCGGGACCTCCTTTCAATCCACATCATATCAGACGGAGCAAAAAATGTACAGGACATATTGCGGGAATAACGTATTTTCGCCCTTATCCCGCTGTATGTCTATAATATTCCCTCTCTATCCACGTCATAAGGAGCCTTACTATCCTCTCCTGCTCATTTTCTGTCAACGCCCTGCCTTTTGGAACGCGGTACCATTTCTCAAGGCACCCTCTGCAGCAGCAGGCGCAGGCGTGCTGAGCGATAAAGACAGGGTGCCCCCTCATGGGAGTCTGCCTGCCGTCATTGGGTATGTCCGCAGGGGCAAGACGGCTTGCAATAAAGTCGGCGCAATGCCTGCGGACAGTCTCTGTCCCCACCTTGTCAATGTATGCAATATCCTTCGGGGAGAGATGGAACCTCGCCCGAAAATCAGACCTTTTCAGCTTCATAAGCGCTTCATCAACGGTCTGCATACCCTCACTTCTCTCTTGAAACGTAATACTTCCCGGGATCATTTTCCATATCCACATAGACCTTTTTAGAGTCGCCCTGAATATACGGTCGGGAATTTGGGTGATACGGCTCGCTCTTGAAAATCAGCTTCCTGCCGAAGCCGTCCTCATAAACAAATACCGCCTGGTTATACCGCACGTTGTTCACCGTAACATTAGCCTTCTCCTCGTGTGAGTAACTTGCATAGATAAATTTGTCCTCGGCAATGAGCCCGTTTATGTATCTGCCCTTTTTGATCTCGTGTATCAGGAATGCCGCTCCGATACTGCCGAATATAAGACCGAAAAGCGCCATTATCCCCGAAAAAAGATAAGGCTCACTGCGGTTCTTTGAAGGGTCATCGGGGTCGATAAGTATTTCCAGCTCATCGCCCTCTCTCATTCCCGAGGTGTAGTGATCGAGCTCCTCCGAATAGGTCTCGCCCTCATATTCATACTCAATGTAAACATCGTGATATGTGGTTCTCTTATGACTATTGCTTCTTCGGGTCGTGTGAGTATCAATGTCAATTATCCTGGCGGTAACGGGCACAGCGTCCTTTTCGAACTCCGACCAGCCTGCAATGTTTATCACGGGAACTATCAGAAAGGCAGCGCCGAACAGAAAAAATACTATGCCGATAATTTTAAAAGGAAAGCTCCACTTATAACGCTCCATAATTCCTCCATAAAATATGCCCGCAGGCTCCGTTTGGGGAAGATGCGGGCAATTGTTGATCTATCTGTAAGCTTTAGCCGATAACGGGAACAGTCCAGCCGAATGTATCCTCGGTCTTGCCCCACTGGATACCTGTGAGGGTATCGTACAGCATCTGGGAAACGGGACCTATCTCGCCGTTATTGAGAGTCATTATCTTGTCGCCGTACTTGAGCTCGCCGATGGGAGAGATAACGGCAGCGGTGCCTGTGCCGAATGCCTCGTCAAACTTGCCCTCGTCATATGCCTTGATAAGCTCGTCTATCTCAAGGTCGCGCTCGGTTACCTTGTAGCCCTTGTGTCTGAGTATCTCAAGGCAGGATTTTCTTGTGATACCGCCGAGAATGGACTTTCTGTCAAGGCTGGGTGTGATGACCTCGCCGTCAAGAACGAAGAATACGTTCATAGCGCCGACTTCCTCGATGTACTTGCGGTGAACGCCGTCAAGCCAGAGAACCTGCTCGTAGCCTGCCTTGTCAGCCTCCTCCTGAGCCTTGAGGGAGATAGCGTAGTTTGCGGCAGCCTTTGTGAAGCCCGTGCCGCCTGTTACGGCTCTTACATAATTCTGCTCAACGTAAATCTTAACGGGAGCAAGACCAGCCGCATAATATGCGCCAACGGGAGAACACATAATGCAGAAGATAAGGTGCTTTGCGGGGTGAACGCCCAGCATGGGGTCGATGGCAAAGATAAAGGGACGGATATAAAGAGATGTTCCGTACTGATGGGGAACCCAGTCAGCGTCCACCTCAACAAGCTTCTTGATGGCTTCAACGCAGAACTTCTCGTCGATCTGAGGGATACAGAGACGGTCGTTGGACACGTTCATTCTCGCCATATTCTGCTCGGGGCGGAAAAGCTGTATCCTGCCGCTCTCGGTCCTGTAAGCCTTGAGTCCCTCGAAATCAGCCTGACCGTAGTGGAGGCACATGGAGGAAGGCTCCATGGGGATAGGACCGTAGGGAACTATCCTTGCATCGTGCCAGCCCTGTCCCTCATCATAGTTCATAAGGAACATATGGTCGGTGAAGATCTTTCCGAAACCAAGCTTGGACTCATCAGCAGGCTTAGCCTTGGGCGATGTGGTTTTGGTGATTTTGATTTCCATATTAAACATACTCCTTTTATGTAAAAATGGCTATAAACCTAAATTTATATAATTATACCATATTCTCCCGAAATTTTCAAGTAAAAGTTATATAAAAACCTATTGCATTTTTTATTTCTTTGTGGTATAATATACAAGTCACAGGAAAAATGTCTCCGTAGCTCAGCAGGATAGAGCGTTCGCCTCCTAAGCGAAAGGCCGTGGGTTCAAATCCCGCCGGGGACGCCATATGCCATTTGAAGTCCGTTTTACGGACTTTTTTTGTTATCTTTATTCTTTATCATTTTATATTATTATTTTAAAGGACGAAACGGACTGCACCGCAAAAATGCGGAAAGCAGTCCGTTCTAATTCTGTGCATTATCCGAAAGCCTGAGAGTTTTTGCAAAAAGCTCCTCATCATCGTACATATTGCCGATGACCTTCACAGCCGCGCCCTCGGCAGGCAGCATATCAAAGCCGAAAAACATATAAAGGGGCATAGCGTTAAGGGTCTTTGAAGCTTCGTCGTAAAACTGAACACAGAAGGTACCTCCGTTCATAAACACAACGCCCTCAATTCGGGAAAGCTCCTCCGCTTCCTCGGGGATATCGGCATAGACTGTGCGCTCGGGCAATTCGTCCTCCTGCTCATCGGAAACGATCTCTGCAGGCTTCACATTCTCCGTTAAACCGCCCGAAAAGCGGCATATGCGGATAATGTCCCCCTCGAAAATGTCCCGTTTGCTGCCGTCCATAAAGCCCGAAGCCATACCCAGCGTGTCGATGAACACGGGGTCAAGGGCATAAACACCCTCCCCCGCCTTTCGGTTTATGATAGAGAAAGCCCCCTCGGGGTCACGGCAGAGGACTCCCTCCGCCCATTTATCATCGGGAGGGGCAACATTCTTGAAAACTATCTGCGCTCTGAAAATGCTGTAAGGATACAATGTATGGTACCTTTTCAAAGACATAAACAGCCCCTCCCTTCATTAGCGTATAAAAAAGCTATTCTATATTATATCACACCTTTCCATAAATTGCAATGGTAATTTTGCATATACTTAATTTTTAAATTTCTGTATAAATCCACTTTACCATAGTAAAATGCGGCAGACAATTTTTTTGTCTGCCGCCGTATATCAATATTTTTTCAGCACCGAAACTGCGCCGATAACGATCTCCGAAGCCTTTTCAAGATTTCTGCTGAGAAGCTCGGAATCCTTGCGGGATTTAGCCATTTCCATTGCCGCCGCAACGGTCTCCCTGCCCACCTCTACCTGAGTGCGGTAGATCTCGTCAAGCTGGGACGCAGCAAATTCCTCAAGGTTTTTGTAGCACACCTTCAGATCCTTGATGGTGTTGTTTCTGATGTCGTCATAATTCTCCAGAGCGGAGTCGATTATCTCGGACTGCTGCTTCTTTTTAAGAATATTCTTGAAGAAGGGTATTGTGGTGGAGGGGAAGCCCATTTCACGGTCTGCGCCCTGAGAAGCAGCCTCTCTTATCTTATCCGCCACAAAGGTGTTGACATTGACCGTTTCGCTGCAGGATATCCTTGCCCCTGCAAGGTTTGCTATACCCAGCTTTCTGGAAAGCTCGGCTGCCATATCGTTTATAACGTCGTTCAGACGGGAGTGATGTATCTCAAGACACTTTCTGTATGCCTCGCCCACCTTGTCCATAAGGTAGGAGTAGAAATGTCTCTCCACGTCCTCGTCCTTGGCGGTGGTGCGGCAGGCAAGAATGTCCTCTCTGAGCTTGGTGAAGAACTCGTACATCCAGTGCTCCGCTTCCTGCATCATCTCGGTGATGGACAGGATTATCTTGGGTTTCTGGCTCTCGAGAGCCGCCGCAAGGGTGGTACATTCCCGCTCAAAATCGACAGAGAGCTTGTCCAGATTTTCCCTGTCCAGCTTCATCATATCGCTTATCATATTGAGACGGTTCAGGGTGTCTGTGAGCATGAGTCTGAGCATGGAGAACACTCTCTGAGTGCGGATAGTGTCCTTCTGAACGATTATTTCTCTGGAAAGAGCCAGCTCGAATTTAAGGAACTGGTTTTCGTAATAATCCTGGAAGCCCTTGATGTCGGGGCGGTTGAGACCTATCTTCCTGCGGTACTCGTCAATGCCGCTTATGCCGTAGACCTCGGCGTTGGGGATTATCTGAGAGCATATCTCGCGGATACGTCCCACGACCTTTTCAATGTCCTCCATAGAGTCCATAGCGTCTATCATATTCACAAGTACGAAGATCTTGCTGAAATTCTGGGGAACGATATGCTCGGCTATGAAGAACTGCTCCGACTCGGAAAAGGGCGACAGAGCGGAAGCCACGTAGATAAGCGCGTCCGCCTTGATAAGGAAGTCCTTTACCTGCTTGTCCAGATCGTCAAGGTCGCTGAGACCCGGGGTATCAACTATCTGTATCTCCTTTAAGATGGGAGCGTCGCTTCTAACATCAACAAAGTCAAGCTCACCCGGAAAGAAATCCATCAGGTCGGAAAGCCGGTCGCGGCTCAGATCGTCGGGAGTGAGGGTGACTCTTTTCCCGTTTTTGAGCACAGCCTCCACCGAAGGTCTCTCGCCGTAGGAGATGCAGTTGACCGTAAAGGTCTCGGGGGCAACGTTTACAGGGGCAATGGAACGTCCCAGGATAGCGTTTATTATCGTACTTTTTCCGCGCTTGAAATCGCCTGTGACCATAAGAGAAAAGGGCTGATCCATTTTATTTGCGATAATGGAGTCCCACTTGGACATTCTCTCCACAGCCTCGTCGCCCAGTATCGCCACAAGCTCCGGGTCGCTTACAAGCTTGGACAGCTCGCCTCTGACAAACGCTATATCAGCGGCGGCGTTATCGTAATTTTTTTCCATCTGAGGCTCCTCCTTTACGCAGAATGTCCGCTGTCGGAATTTGCTATGATATCGCAGCGGATCTCAAGGGACTGCTTGCTGCCCACGTGGCCTGACGGAGAGGACAGGTCGGGGCGCCATATGTAAAGGATCTCGCAGCCGATAAATTCCATAGCCGCAGCAATACGGCGTTCATCGGGAGAGCAGCCGTCCATATTAAGGTCCCTGACGGGAGTGATGTGGAGGGCTTCATAGTGCTTCAGTATTGCGTTTATGTCAATTTCCTTGTTAACGTTTCCGAAAGAATCGGGAACGCCCTTTTTCCTTATTGAAGCGTATATCTGCGGAAAATCCGAAGGGTTGTCAAGGCAGATTATGCCCGCTCTGTCGGCGGTGATATCTCCCGAGATTATCCACTTGTTGAGAACGTAGTTAAGCTCTCTGACGTTGCTTTTGCCGCCGTTCTCGGAGTCTGAGGAGGTGTCTCCCCTGCTTATGCCGGGATAGGTGAAGGCATAGTTGAATGCCGAATGCCTGTTCTGGAGCCTGCCGCATTCGCAGCCCACAAGAAAGCAAAGCTCATCTGCGGAAAAAGTCTCCGCAATATCGCTTGTCATAACGATACAAGGCTCGATGCCCTCGCCCGCCATAGACATTATCTCGGGGACCTCGCCCGCTTTTCTCACGAGAACAACGGGGAGACTTATCTGAAGTCTCTCGCTGCATTTTTTCGCAGCCTCGTAAGCCTTTGCGTACTGCATAGAGCCTGCGCTGTCGCTGCTCTGGAAATATCTCTTGAAGCGTCCGGGGATATCGTTGCTGACGATAGCCTTATAAAGCCTTGACCAGCCCGAAATGCCGCCTATTTTCTGGCGCATTGCAAAATCGTCGTCAAATGCGTAGTCAAGGGTGCCGCCCACCACGTGCTCCTGATAGGAACGTGTGCGCTCAACAAGATAGTCGCAGAAGGACGTGTTTATATCCATAAGAGGATTGTAAGAATCTGTCATTGCCTGCCCTCCCCTTATTCTTCATCATCGGACAGGATCTCGGTGAGAGCCCTGTGGAGATTATAGGTATCCGCAAGCATACCGCCCACATTCTCGGCGATGCTCTGGAGCCTGATCTTCTCGTTGTCGGACATGACCTTCTTCTGCTGCTTGACATCGTTCAGGTCGTCGAGAGTTTTCTGAGTATCCTTCAGGATTATCTCGGTCTCCTGCTCGATCTGGGCTTTGAGTCCCGAGAAGGAGTTATATACCTGCTGACGTACAGACTCGGTAAAGTCGGAATTGATCTTCATTTCGTGGAACTGCTTCTTGACAGTTGCCTTCATATTCACCTTGAACTTGTCGATACGCTCCTGTACAAGGAACTTGTCAACTGCGAATTTGCCCGTAAATGTGCCTGCAAAGCCTGCGAGAGCCATAATGCAGATACCTGCGGGGGTGAGGAATGCTCCGCCAACAACGGTGGTAACGAGAAGGAAGGAGGTGGCAAGCCATGTGGTAAGACCCGTAAGACCGCCCAGAAGAGCGCCCTTCACGCCTGCTTCTCTGAAACCGATGAACAGTCCGCCGATACCGCCTGTGCCGATAACGGAGCCGATAATGCTGTCGGCAACTCCGCCGTTACGGTTATGCTTTGCGGGAACGGAGAACAGCTCCTGGATACGGTTTAAGGACTCGAAGAACTCGTCCTGGAAGGACTGGAGACGTACAGCCTCCTCGGAAAGTCCAACGTTGATATCGTTCTGGATCTGCTCGCAGATGAGCTGAGCCTTGTTCTCGATATTTTCCTTGATCTTCTGGGTGAGCTTCTCGTAAACTATCTTGAGCTTTTCGCGCTTGAGGTCCTCCCCTGCCATCTGGTAATCGTCGATCACCTGCATAGCGGTCTCCTCGATCTTTACCCAGTAATCGTCAAGGATAGGCTGCAGCTGTTCGAAAACCTTGTTGGCAGCGTTGTTTATGCGGACAAACTCCTCACGCTTTTTGGTACGTATCTCCTCGATCTCCTCGATGGCGAGCTGATACTTTTCCATAAACTCGTCGGTCTCCATAACGAGAGCGTTCTCGTGGATAACGATGGAGTTGATTATCTCGGAGCCGGAGCTGATTATCTTGTTTGCAAGTATCTGGAGAGTGATGGAGCCTCTCTCCTTGGTGAGCATTGTTTCAAGAACGCTTTCAAAGGTGGGGAAATTACTCTCAAGGAGCATCTGTTCGTCCTTGTTTTCCTTTGCGATAAGGGCTTTCTTAGCGTATACGCCGATGACCTTGGGCTTGCCTATCTTGCGCTTGTAAACGGCAAATTCCTTGGAATTTTCGCCCATGACCTTCTTTGCCTTATCCATTACATAGCTGCAGATACGCTTTTCAACGGTCTCGACTATCCTGTCCTCGTCCTCCTTGGAGAAGGTGCCGAAGCAGTTTACGGCGAAGATGATACGACCCAGGTCGCTTGTGAGCATCTTATTCTCGAGAAATTCCTTTTCGAACTGTGAAAAAGGCGAATTTGCACTGATAACGAAAACGGCAGCATCTATCTCGGGAAGGATAGACATGGTTACATTGGTCATCTGCTCGTCGTCATTGAGACCCGGAGTGTCTATGATGTCAACGTGATTTTTGCAGAAGTCGGTGTCATAGTAAACGGTGGCTTCCTTAACGGTCTCCGCCTTTTTTTCCGACTCATAGGAAAGCTTTGTGACATAATCCGCAAGGTGGTTGATATCGACCTTTTCGCTGGAGCCGTCCTTATACTCAACTACCACGTAAGGGTCCTTGCTGTATGTAACACGGTTCAGGGTAGCGGTTGCGGGAAGAACGTCCGCAGGCAGCACCTCCTGACCCAGCAGGGCGTTGATAAGGGTGCTCTTTCCTCTCTTGAACTCGCCTACGATAGCTACCTCAAAATGGTCGCCGGCGGATTTTTCGATAATATCCCCTATGGAGCGGGCGGTATTTTCCAGATTGAGGGAAGCCGCATACTCTTTGAGCTGCTCAAGGGAATCGGTCAGGTCGTTGACAGTTTCCCGAAACGAGGTATAGCTCGCAAAATCATAAGTCTGTTGTTCCATTATAAACCTCCTGTGATTATTCCGCACAAAGTCCCGATGCGGTATTTATATAACGCAGTCTGATAGTCCCGGTGCACAGACCGCAGAAAAATATCAGTCCATATTGATAATATTATATCATATTTTTCTTAATAAAGTCAATGAGAGACAAGCTGTAAAACAGAAAAATCCCAGACTTCTTTTTGGTAGATTTATACAAATCTGCCTCTGTTTACATTTTCGGAAAGGAAAAAGGTTACAAAATGATTACCGGATACACAAAAAAGAAGCCCCGCAAGACATTACGGGACTTCTTAAATTTCCGATATTTAATTTAAATAGTTAGGCGGTCTCACTCCCTGTAGTTCAAAACATAGCGTTCATTCTGCGTTCGGTGATAACTTTCATATATCATCACTCATTTCATTACAGTAGTACAGTACATCGAAAAGCCTATCTATATAAAGCATTATCATGCGGATACGATTCAGCGATCCATTGGACTCACTCCGGATTTTAAAATTTTGAAGATAAAATCAGAACTTAACTTTCCATCGGACTGATCTCCATATCATAAGATTTTGGTATTCGGGGCAGCATTATCGTGCCATCGGAAACACTCCATATCTACAGATTTTTTGATTAGTGAAGAAAAATTACTTTTCCATCGGACTCTCAACCTATCATCTCAGATTTTTATACAATTGTAATGTCCTTGTCGGACACAGGCATTTTCTCATGCCATCGGACTCACTCCCATATTTTTAATATTCGGTAAGGCATGTCCAAATCATATAAAATCGATCCTTTCGGAATGATCTTCATCGTGCCGCCGCTTTTCAGCGATTTGCGGAAAACCTAATTACCTGTCGGACTCACTCCCTTGGTTTAGTTATCAAATATTCAGATCGTGGTAGCCTTTCGTGATCATTGTAACCAATCCCTTTCGGAATAAATTATCCATTCCTGCCGCAGCCCTTCGGCTATTCGCGGTAAAGCTTAATTACCTGTCGGACTCACTCCCTTGGTTTAGTTATCAAATATTCAGATCGTGGTAGCCTTTCGTGATCATTGTAACCAATCCCTTTCGGAATAAATTATCCATTCCTGCCGCAGCCCTTCGGCTATTCGCGGTAAAGCTTAATTACCTGTCGGACTCACTCCAATCCTACGAAATTTTATAACAATACCTCATTTTCATAGCGATCAACCCTTTCGGATTTTAAGCATCCGCCTCGGATATGTCACTGCCGACCGGGGGAAGAACGTCCCGGCACCTGCGGACGGCGGAGCCGATAAGCTTAACTGTCGCCTGTCTGCGCTGTCATATAAGTCCGAAAAAAATTCCCTTTACTCCATCGGAATTATCCCTTTCACTTTGATCTTGGGAATGTCCGTCACAGTAAAGAGAGTATAAAAATACCGCATATCATTCTGTGATGATCGCGGCTCGCAACATTTATGACCTTTAAGACTTTGAAAAACTATTCGTTTTATAAATCGGAGTGAGTGGTTAAACCACATTGCCTTTAAACTCCCCGTCAGTTTTTCTCAAAAGCCCTTCCGTATAAACGAGCCACTGTGGGACATTCCCTTAGAAAACTGCTGCTCTGTAATGTCTGCCATCGGACTCGCCTTCCTTTCCAAACTTTTATGCAGAATACTTTACGATGAAAGCCTGCTGTTCTCGGGATCCGGGAAACCCTTCAGCCCTTCGGCTTACTTTCCGGTCTTTCCCTTTCCTTGATAATAATATACCACACTCTTTAGCAAAAGTCAATAGTTTTTGAGATAAAATAGTGCATATCTTTTGTGCATTATTTTTATGAATTTTCAATATTGACATTTTGAGTAAATAGTGGTACAATAAAAATGTTGAGACGTCTTACGGCAGGCATATTCAGGGAATTTTTCCCGAATAACCCCGCCTGTGGGCGCATATACAATAATAAAAACAACAGGAGGTTTCGGAAATGGCTGAAAATTTTGAAGATATGGGCGCCGATCTCTACACCTTGGTAGATGAAGAGGGCGTTGAGCAGACCTTCGAGCTTATGGACACCTATGAGACCGATGAGGGCGAGCTGTATTATGCTCTCGTTCCTTATTATGAAAATCCCGAGGATATGGTCGAGGCTGACACCGAGCTTGTTATTCTCCGCAGCGAGGAAGATGAAAACGGCGAGGAAACTCTTGCTTCCATTGACGATGACGCCGAGTACGAGAGGATCGGTCAGATCTTTATGGACAGACTTTCCGAGACCTACGAGGAATAATCCCGTTTTTTATAGTATTTCTACAAATTTCGGCGTGCAAAATTAACAGAAATTTCTATTGATTTTTCATTTCGTTTGTGATATACTACAATTACAGAAAGAATTCTGCCTTGACCGATAAAGTGTGGTTTTATAATCCAACACTTTTATTTAGGGATTCAGTCTCCTTCGGCGGATTGCAGACCTCCCGCCGCATTAGATGTGCGGACCAACGGACGCAGGGAGCGTGAAAACGAAGGGCTGTTGCCCACCTGCTTTGTGCGGGTTTTATTCGCCACATGGCGGCAAGGCGGTATTTATTGAAAACTGTGCAGCTTCGGCGTTTGCCGAAGCTGTTTTTTTAACATGTGCCCCTGTTCGTTTATGGCGATGAGGGGCACATTGATTTAATACATCAGCTTTTTCAGATTTCTGTCCGACATAAAGGTGGACGCATTGTATAAAAACATCACCTTGTCATAGCGGGAAACGTCAATCAGATCCTTGTAGGACATCTGAATGTAGCGCAGGTCTACCATGGTTATCTCGCTGAAATGCCCGGTCAT
Source organism: Huintestinicola sp. (assembly GCF_051882455.1). NCBI lineage: Bacteria > Bacillati > Bacillota > Clostridia > Eubacteriales > Oscillospiraceae > Huintestinicola > Huintestinicola sp. The sequence continues at coordinate 38,081 of NZ_JBJERV010000070.1, forward strand.
AAAGGGTACGAAGCAATGGGCATAGCTGTCCTTGAAAACAAGCAGCTTTCCGCCCTCGTTTCCCGTGCGGACTGTGACCATGGGCTGATTTGTACCGAAAAATGTGCTGTACTTGTCCTTGACCTCAAGATACTCTCTGAAATACATTCCCTCATGAAGCTCGGGCTCTGCGCCGAAGGTGGAATATATCTCCACCTCGGGCTCCTCTCCCCTGTCCGCAGGGAGCCACAGGTCAATGCTGTCGGGCTCTATCCCCTCGTAAAGCACCTTGGAATAGAACGTTCCCTTAAAGGAGTCGGAGGCGTGGTCAATATCATAGCTGCCCTCGGTAAGGGGCATTATATCCATCTTGCGCGCGGCGGCAATGTAGGCGAGAAATGCGCCCTGGGTCGTCCAGTGGTGGTCTGTTCTGTAGTAGATATAGCTGTCCTTGTTGGCGCTGAGGGTGGAGTACACGTCAATGGGCACGGCGCTGCCCTCAAGCTGTGCGTACACCTCATTTATGAACGCCTGCTGGTCGGGGTTCGGAGCATTGGCAGGCAGCTCGTTTTTGTAAATTTCCGCCTGGGTGGGGACTATCATCACATAGGGCGCGATATGGTTGTCCGCCGCGAATTTCTTTATGCCGTCAATGCTTTTCTGCACCTCTTCCATATCGGGCTCGGGTATCTTCTCCACAAGCCTGTTTTCGAGGATATAGATATCGTTTCGCTCCTTTTTTCCCGTAAGCAGCTCAGCGGCGGTCTTTGCGGCTATCCAGCCGTCGTGACCTGCGAAATGGTCGGAAATGTAGTCCTCCACCCCGCTTGTGAATTTGCCGCTGTAGATGTTCTTGCCCGTAAGCTCGGGAAAATCCGCAAGCTTTCTGTTCTGGGTCTCCGAAAAGCTCTCCTTTTCGGAAAATACCGTTGCAAGCCCAAGTCCCGTCAGTATGCCGAAAAACAGCAGCACGGTGACAATTGAGGTTATGACCTCTGTACTGCGGGCTTTGTCGGCGGCTGAACGGGTCTTTGCAGTTTTATTTTTACTCATATGCGTTCACCTTAAAATCTGAAATACAAAAACGGATTGTAGGAAGCGTCCACCAGATAGGCGGTGCAGAGGAGAAGTCCGCCCGTTACCAGAACGGTTGTGGATATAGCCTTGAAGCTCCTGCTTTTTCCTTCTGCGTACTCCGCTATCCTGCTGCCGATGCCGCCCGAGATGAGTATGCACATCACAAGGAGGAAGCAGTTTGAAACGAGAGTGTATTTGAAATATCCGTCCACTGCCGCTCCCCCTGCGCCGAACATTGCGGCAATGAACCGCCCTGCGTCCCCGAGGGTATCCGTATCGAAAAGCACCCAGCCGAACACCGCCGCCAGGAAGGTATAGAGCATACTTATTCCCGAGGGCAGCTTTTCAAGCACCTTGCCAAAGCCCAGCCGCTCGATTATTATCAGCACGCCGAAATAAAGTCCCCACAGCACGAAATTCCAGCTTGCGCCGTGCCACAGACCCGTCAGCGCCCAGACGATAAAAAGATTTCTGTAGGTCTTGAGCGCCCCGCAGCGGTTGCCGCCCAGAGGGATATAGACGTATGACCTGAACCAGCTGCCCAGAGTGATATGCCACCTGCGCCAGAATTCGCTGACCGATCTTGATATATATGGGTGGTCGAAGTTTTTCGGAAATTCAAAGCCAAGCATTTTTCCCAGACCGCTCGCCATATCCGAATATCCCGAGAAATCAAAGTAAATCTGGAAGGTGAAGGCAAGTATTCCAAGCCACGCTGTAGCCGCGGATATCTGTCCGTAATCCATTGCCTTGACCTCGGACCATATTGCTCCCACGTTATTTGCAAGGAGCACTTTTTTTGCAAGTCCCTTGACAAACAGGGCAATTCCCGCGCTTATTTTCGGTACCGTCACAGAACGGGACTCCAGCTCCCCTGCCACATGCTCATATCTGACAATGGGTCCCGCAACTATCTGGGGAAAGAGGGAAACGTAGGAGGCGAAATTCAGAAAGCTTTTCTGAACGCTGATATTTCTCAGATACAGGTCGATGGTGTAGGACATGGACTGGAAGGTGAAAAAGGATATGCCCACAGGCAGGTCCACACGCTTTTCGTTAAGCCCGAAGGGGTATATTTTATTTAGTGCGCGGTTTACAAGCACAACGGGATTTGTAAGCTCCGTTCCCAGCAGACCGTTTATGCTGTCAAAAATAAAATCGCTGTATTTGAACACCGCAAGTAGCCCCACGTTCATACAAACCGATACGATAAGGCATATTTTCCTTTTTTTGTTATCGTCATCGTACTTGTCCATCAGCCTGCCTGCGGTGTAGTCTATGGCTGTTGACAGCAGCATTATTATTACATAAAAAGGCTCTCCCCAGGCGTAGAAAAGCAGTCCCGTAATGAAGATGATGATGTTTCGCAGCTTATTGCCGGAAACAAAATACAAAAGCATTACTATGGGGAGGAAAAAATATAAAAAGCTCAGCTCCGAAAAAACCAAATCGGTTAGTCTCCCTTCACGTATATGCCGCTAAGCTCTGCCGTTATCTCTCTGAGCTCATCGGCGGTCATCATTGTATTAAGTATATCCGCAATGGCGGAAGTGGTCATAAGCTCGGGCAGTCCCAGACTTTTCAGAAGCTCTCGGCGCCGCACAGACGCGTCGGGCGCACCCGAATACCCCAGCTCATACAGGAGCATTTTGTCAATGCTGCCGGGCTTCTTCTCCCCCTCGGTGCAGGACACTCCTGCCCTGCGGAATGCCTCAAGAAGTATCTCCTCGCTCATTCCCTCGACACCCAGCTTGCCCTCCTTGGAAGGCTCTGCCTTTCGCCGCTCCTTGCCGAAAATATCGGGAATGTACACGTTTGTGATGCTGCCGTTTTTTATCGCGCCCTTGAGGTAATTTCTTATCTTGAAGCCTGCGCTGTCGCTGTCGGTCAGGATTATTATGCCCGTTTTCTCCGCATAATGACGGATCAAGCTCATTTTATCCTTATCCTTGAATATCTGAAAGCCGTCGGTGCAGATTATTACGCCGTTTATGACCGAGGAAAGCTTTATCTTATCATACTTTCCTTCCACAACCACAGCCTTGTCTATGTTTATCAAAATTATTCTTCCTTCTGTATCATCTTTCCGAGAGCATTGAGACGATGGCTTTTTCAAGTATCACCTCGGGGTCTCCTGCGCCTGTTTTCATTGCCATATCCGCGTCCGCAAGTATCTCAAGGCAGCGTCTCAGCTTCCCTGTGCTTGTTTTTCTCACAGATGAAAAGGCGTTTTTTACGCGAAATTCAAGATTTGCGGCATAGCCGAAATCCTGCATGACATTTCCTATGGTCTTGCCGCTGTCAAGGGCAAGCCTTGCCCGGTAAAGGTCGTTCATACTGCCAGCAAGGACGTAGAGAAGATACACGGGGGTATTTTCGGGGTCGCTTGTAAGCTCGCTGTAAAGCTGCATTGCACGGCTCATATTCCCTGCGGCAACGGCGTTTGCAAGGTCGTAGGACTTTGCGTCGGAGCTGTCGGGGGTAAGGAGCGATACGTCATTCTCGGTGATATGTCCCCCGTTTGAATATGCGGCAAGCTTGTCCGTCTCGTTTACTGCCATGTTCATATCGCCGCCGCAGCGGTCGAGTATCATTCCTGCCGCACGCTCGTCAATGGTACAGCCCTGCTTTGATAAAAGTGCGGATATCATTTTTATATTCTCCGCTCTGCTTTTCACGTTTATCTCGCATACCGTGCCGTGCTTTGCCACAAGGTCGATAAGCTTTTTGTTCTTTGCCGTGGGCTTCTTTTTTCCGCCGCAGACGTCAATATTCGGAGTGTAGAAAATAAGCACTGTGGTCTCGGGAATGTCCGAGACAGCTTGGGTAAGGAGCTTCATGCGGTCGGCGTTTATGCTTTTGTGACCCTGCCGCTGTTTGGTCTCCTCCTCCATATCAAGGTCGCTGACAGTTATGCACAGCTTGTCCGCAAACATGGGAAATGCGTCACAGACCTCGACAAGCCCCTCCACATCAAGGTCTCGCCCTTCGAAACGGTGGAGATTATAGGTCTCATCGCCCTTTTTTACCGTCTTTGAAACCATTGCCCGACAGTATTTTTCAATGCTGTAGCGGTCGGTGCCGTAGAGGTAGTAGGCTCCCGACAGCTCGCCGTTTTTTATTATCCTTGAAAGCTCTTTTTCGTTTATCGAAGCCATTTTCTATCCTCTCTCACATATATTTCTCCGCCGTGGGCAGCAAATTCTCCCCCGCCTTTTATGATGATCTCATCTGCAGGAAGCAGACCCTTGTAATTCTTGTTAGTTACCGCATAAATATCCGCCTGTACAGGCACATCTGCGGTGCAGTTACAGATACACATATCGAAGCTTTTATCGGGCGGGGCACATTTGCGGTCAATGCAGATGATCTCCGCTCCCCCTGCTTCAATTATGGAGTATTCTTTATATGGACGGCAGGTTACGCCGCCGAATTTAATTATATTACCTTCCGTCTCATATGTCAAGCCGATATTTTCGTCCCTCGAAACTATCTGCGCATTCGGGAACGCCTTTTTGTAAAGAGGAGCGGAATATTCGGGATTTCGGGACAGAAAAACCATTCCCACCGTTCCCGTATCGTTTCGGGAAATATAACGCTCAGCCGCTCTGACGCTCGACTTATTTCCCATAAAATCAAATATCTGCGAATACTGCCCCTCGGATATTATGAGGACGCAGCCTTTGCCTTCGGTAAGCAGCGCTATCCTCGTGTATTCATAGGGAACAGCCCTGTAGACCGTTATTGCCGCCGCTCCCGAAAACACCGCCGCAGAAACGGTAAGTATCGCCGCCGACCTGTTTTTCATAACAAGGGCGGATACTCCCGCGGAAACTATCACAAGCCCTATTATGGGAGGGGCTATCTCGGTCCCCGAAGGAAGCGCCGCAAAGGACAGTGAGCCTATTTTTTCCGCTGCCCACAGCACGGGGCGGCATATGGCTCCGCTCGCAAGGAAAAGTCCGCCCGAGAGCCAGGAAAAAGGCAGCAAAGTTAGCACCGCTCCCGTCATAGCTATCATCATTGCCGCTGTAAAAAACGGGGACAGCAGGAGATTTGTTATCGGTGACACCACAGACAGCCGGTCAAGGCAGAGCATTGACGCGGGTATTACCGCCGCAGAAGCGCACACAGCCGTCAGCACAGAGCCTGTCAGCCCTGCCCCTTCGCCCATTTTCCTGCCGAACCTGTTTTCATATGCTTTTTTCACATTCTCCGTAACAAAAGGAGCAAGAACAGCCGCCCCGAACACTCCCGAAAATGAAAGCATAAAAGACGGGCTACGGACGATAAAGGGTGTCCCTGCGGTAAGGATAAAGGCGGCTATGGAAAGCGATGACAAGGGGTCGCTCTGCCTTTTGAAAAGCTCTGCCGAGTACACAAGCATGGTCATTATAAAGGCTCTGCTCACCGACACGCCCATATCTGCGGCAAGGGTGAACACAAGGCACACTGCCGTCACAAGCAGCAGCTTTCCCCGTTTGGTCATTGACAGGGCAGCGGCTGCGGCTGAGGCTATACCTGCTGCAACTGCCATATGCATTCCCGAGACGGAGGCAATGTGTCCCACCCCCGAGCGGTACAGGCATTTTTCCGCTTCCGATGATATATTCCACTCATCGCTGCCGAATATCATTCCGATAAGAAGCTCCCCCTCGTCCGAGGGGACGTATCTGCGGATAATTTGTGCGGCATTTTGGCGGATATCGCGAAGGGTGCGTAAAATATTATGCTCCTTCGGGAAATATTCCTCGGTGTCCGTATCTAAAAGAAGAAAGATATTCCGTGAACGGTAATAGTCCGCGGAATTAAAAAAGTCTGTATTTTCGGGGGCATAAAGGGTCCCGCAGAGATATGCCCTGTCTCCCCTGACCACATCGCTGTCATCTGAGTACCAGCCGATATCCGCCTTTTTTCCGTCGGGAAATTCCACTCGTGCTGTGCAGAAGGCGCTGTCCTCGGAATAGACTCTCACGTCCTTTATAATTGCGCTGCCCTCGAAGGTCATGCCGCTTCGGGAGACGATATCACGATACACAAATGCGTCATAGCCGCTGTATAATATCATTCCCGCGCCGCAGGAAAACGCTGCTGCAGAAAATGCAAAGAAACGTCCGCTTTTTTCGGGGCGGACAATGAACATCACCGATGCGCCGAAGCACAGAAGCACGCCGCCCGCTATGCCCGACAGCCACAAGGCAAGAAACGATGCCAATAGCAGACCTGAAAGATATCCCAGTCCAAAAACCGCCGCTTTACGTGTCATAGCCTATCCTTCCCCGAATTTTAGTAACGCTGTCGGAGATATTATACCATATTATAGGAAAAAATGTCAAGGAGGAGAGCATTCCTTAGCAAAGGCTTAGCTTTCATTATTTCCAAAATGTAAATAAAATTATCCCGAGAGTTCATAATCGTCTGATTTATCGCAGGCAAGCCGTTTTTCGGCAGGCGATATTTCCCGTAAAAATTTCAAAAAATGCTTGACAAATGATTTTGTCTGTGATATAATATAATAGTCGTCGGGAGAGAGCTCCCGAAAACATATTATAATGCGTCGGGGTGTAGCTCAGTTTGGCTAGAGCGCTACCTTGGGGTGGTAGAGGCCGTGGGTTCAAGTCCCGTCACTCCGACCATAAGAAATAACCTCTCAAATGGCTGTAATGCGTCATTGGAGAGGTTATTCTTATATCAGATCATGGGCTTTGGTCAAATTTTGGTCAAATCGGAACAAATCAAGCCTGACGGCAATATTTTTCGTTGATGTGGAGCATATCGACTATTTCATCGGTTGCCCTTGCCTTTCTTCAGACGAATCCGAAGGCTCGGTCTCGGATTCTGCCGCAGCTTCATCTTCGGGAACAACAGTTACCGCAGGAGCCTCCTCTTCGAAATATTCACTCAAAAAGTTCAGCAGAAAAACAAGACATATTTACAAAAAATACCCGAAGTCTGCCAATAAAATGCAGGCTTCGGGTAATATACTGCTCTGTCTTATTTCTTTCGTGACTTGGGTGCGGTTTTTGCTTCGCTCTTTGCAGGAGTTTTGGGTTCGCTCTTTGCAGGAGCTTCGGGTTCGGGCTTCTTGGCATTTTTCTTTGCATTCTCAACTATTCTCGAAAACTCAAGAGCCTTGTCAATGCTGCCGTCGATCTTGAGCTTGCCCTTGGTGAATGCGGCAACGGGGTCTAAGGTGCCCTCGCAGATAGCAAGGAAGTCCTCGGCGGTGATGATGAAAATGCAGTCTCTGTCGTAGTATTCGTAAGGCTCAACATACACCTTGCCGTTTAAAAGCTCGATGTAGAATGCGCCCTGACCCTCTCCGATGATGTTTACCTGAACGGCAAGATGGCCTTCAAGTCCCTCGGGAGCCTGAGAAAGGATATGCTCCTTTGACTTTTCAAAAATTTCTTCGTAGGTCATTTTATTTTCCCCTTAAATTAAGATTTGAACTGCAGATAAACGTACCGAGCCACATATTAAACTTTCCTCACAAGATACACTGACGAGGTGGCTGCAGGCACAACCTGCTTCAGATTTGTCTGCCCTGTACGGACTGATTTCTGCGTATCTTCTTTGAGGTGGTCTTGTCAAACTCAACGTCTCTGATACGCAGACGGTGGATCTGCTTTGCGGAGGTGACAGTCTTGTTTATTTCCTTTACAGTGTCGGCAAACAGCTTCTCTATATCCTCGGCGGACATTTCCTTGCAGTATTCCGCATTGGGGAATATCTCCGCGGTGATGACATTGTCCTCGCTGTAGACAAGCACCTCGGAAATGAAGTCTCTGCCTGCAAACTTATTCTCCAGCTCCTCGGGAGAAACGTTCTCGCCGTTTGCAAGGATAATAAGATTTTTCTTTCTGCCTGTGATGAAAATGCGGTTCTTATCGTCCACATATCCCAGGTCGCCTGTTCTGAGCCAGCCGTCGGGAGTTATGGCTTCGGCGGTGGCAGCCTCGTCCTTGTAATAGCCTGCCATTACCGAGGGGCTTTTTGCAAGTATCTCCCCGTCCTCGATCTTCACCTGACAGCCGTTTACTATAACTCCAACGTCGCCGCTGCAGGAATGGTCTGTGGGGTCAGCTGTGGAAATTCGGGGCGAACACTCGGTCATACCGTAGCCCTGCGCCATATTTATGCCCATATCGATATATGCCTTCTGAAGCTCGGGGCGAAGATATGCTCCGCCGCTGTAAATTGTATGGAGCCTGCCGCCGAAAACGCCCTTTGCAAGAGCTGCAAGGGGTATCTGGGGATTTGCCGCAGAAGCCGCCTTTATCTGCTTGTAGATAGTCTCTGCGATCATGGGAACGATAAGCATAAGGGTGGGTGCGTAAAGCTTTAAATTCTGAGGGATATGGAGCATTGAGTCGTTTACGCAGAGGGTTGCGCCGTATCTCAGAGAGCAGAGAATGTCGCAGGTGAAGCAGTAGATGTGGTGAATGGGCAGGACGGTCATTACAACGTCCTCGGGTGAGCTTTCGTTGTCCTGACACATTGCATTGTCGATGAGATTTCTGTGAAGGAGCATTACGCCCTTGCTCCTGCCTGTGGTTCCCGAGGTGTAGACGATAGCCGCAAGGGTTTCGGGGTCGATCTCGGGAAGCTCTGCGGGAGCGTTTGCCTCAAGGAGAGCGGGGATATCGTCAAAGCTTACATATTCCTTTACTCCGGGGCAGTTAGCCTTCACCGCAGGCAGCATCTTCTCATATCTCTTGTCGAAGAAGAAAATGCTGACGTCCGCTCTGTTTAAAAGGTCGCATATCTCCTCGCAGGGAAGCTGTGCGTCAAGAGGAACTGCGGCTCCTCCGCAGGAAACTGTGCCGAAGTAGCTCACGAGCCAGTTATAGCTTGTGGGACCGATAACTGCGGCGTGGAGAGCCTCCTCCCCCGTTTTTTTGCTCATAACATATGCGGATATGCGGCGCACGTTATCATAAAACTCATTAAAGGACTTTTCGGAAATATCCTTGCCCTGTCTCTCTTTGAGAAAGACCTTGTCGCCGTACTCTGCGGCTGCTTCCTTAACAAGCTGCTGTAAATTCTTTACGCATTCCTTATTCATACGGCACCTCACTTTTTAAGCTCTTCGAGGTACTTTACAGCCTCGCCTACGGTGTGGATATCTATAGCGTCGCTTTCGTCCACGGTAATATCGAACTCATTTTCAAGCTCGCCCAGCAGGCTCATAAAATCGTATGAATTAAAGCCAAGATCCTCCACGAAACGGGAGTCCTCGGTGATATCGTCGGGGTTTACATCAACATAGTTAACGATAAGCTCTTTCATTTTTTCAAGCATTGCCTGATCCTCCAAATTCTATTATATCATAAATGTTATATCATTTCAAGTATCTGACCGATAGTTCTGGTCTCGTCCTCGATGCCTCTGAAAAGCACACGGCAGAGATAGTAGTAGAAATAATCCATCTCCTCCTTGGAAACAAGCGCCTTTTTGTATTCAAAGTTGAAGCCCAGACCGTTGTCCTCGGGACGGTGCATTACTGTGAGATAAAGAGCATGGCTGGCAACGCCGTTTGTGTACCAATGGCTCTTGTAGGGAATGTCGGGAAGCTCCTTGGTCTGATTGAGGGTAAGGGGCTGATATGTAAGGCTTATGCTCTCGTAGCAGGCGCCCTGGGGAACGTTCCACTGCTTGTCCTGAGCCATTCTCATTGCAATGGGGTCATAGTTTGCGTGGCGGTAGAGCTTGTTCTGCTCTGCCTGTATCGCTCTTATGCCCTCGATAAATGTCAGCTCGGGGTCAAGGATAGTTCTGAGGGGGAAGAAGTGTATTCTGGAGCCGCCCGAATATTTCTCGGAAATGGTTCCGCGGCGTGCGATGCAGTTGATGATGGATACGTCCTTCTCATCGCCGTTGAACTTGGAAAGAACGGTGCGCAGACCCATTGCAAGAAGGCTTGCCATAGGCACGTTATACAGCTCGCAGAACTTGATAAGGCGCATTGAAGGCTCCTTCTCAAGGTTGTAGACAGAAATTGCGGCAGAGGGGTCCGCATAGGGCATCATCGCACTGCGGAGCTCGGGATCATTAAGCTCACGTCTTGTGGTCATAAGATACTCGGGACCTGTGAAGCCTGTGAAGATAGGCTCGCTCTGGGAGATTCTCTCCATCCAGAACTTTTCGTCCTTCTGCTTTGCGGGAGAGTTGTCATCGTAGGCAAGGTCCTTCTCCAGCTGCTTGATAAAGGACTGCATAGGAGCGGGAGCGTCGGTGCCGTATTTCATAGAGCAGTAAAATTCCAGCACGCAGCGGTCAAAGCCGATAATGGAGCTTGAGTCCATTGTCATATGGTTAACGTTCAGGTAAAGTCCGTTATAACCCCCGGGAAGCTTTACGAGAACTACTCTGTTAAGGGGCTTGCCGAAGGGCTCGAAGGGAACTGCCGTCCAGCGGCACATTTCCTCGTGAGCGGCTTCCTCTCTCCATTTGGAAAAATCTCTGAACTCGATATCTCTGTCCTCGAAGGGAACCACATACTGATAAACGTTCTGCTCGTTGTCGGGGTCCTTTACAAATCTCAGGCGCATTGAGTCAAAGCGCTCATATGCCTTATATACAGCCTGTTTAAGCACCCCGAAATCCACATCGTCCTTTACGTAAAGACCTGTGCCGATGTTAAGCACCTGAGGAGGGCTGAAAAGCATTGTAAAATAGTGAAGTTTCTGTGAGGCGCAGAGCGGCCAGCATTTAACAGGCGCTCCGTTGATGACAATTTCCTTCTCGTACATAATATTTTTCCTTTCCGTTTAATTCTCGGGAACGTATTTACTGAGAAATTCCTTTACCTTGGCTTCGTACTGCTCGGTGTTTTCGTAATAGGAAGCGCCGTGTCCCGCGTTATCCACCATAAGGATATCCTTGGGGGCGGTACATTCCTCATAGTTTTTCTCTGTCATCCAGGTGGGAACGAAATTATCCTTTTTGCCGTGGATAAAGAGAATGGGAACTGCGGTGGTCTTTACGGCGTCAAGTGTGGAATAGTCCTTGAAGCCGTAGCCTGCCTTTTTGCGGCAGATAGCGTCGTTTATGTTCATAACGGGGAATTTGGGAAGATGATAGTCCCTTTTCAGTATGTGGGAGAACACATCATAGGGAGATGTAAATGCGCAGTCGGAAATAACAGCCTTAACGCTTTTCGGCAGCTCGGGAAGGCTTGAAGCCATCAGAACGGTGGTAGCGCCCATAGAAATGCCGTAGAGCAGGATATCCTTCTTGCCCTCGTAACGCTTATCCATAAGCTTTATCCATTCTAAGCAGTCATATCTGTCAAGGATACCGAAGCCGACGTACTTTCCCTCGCTCTCGCCGTGGGCTCTGTTGTCGGCTAAAAGCACGTCATAGCCCTGCTCGTGGAAAAACACTGCGATAGCAGCATTGTCCATCGCCTTGCTGGTATAGCCGTGATGACATATCACTGCGCCCTTGCTTTCACCCTCAGCTTTAAGGATATAGCCGTTGAGTTTCAGACCGTCTCTTGACTTTACAGTAACGTTCTCAAGGGGCTGGGAATAAACCCATTCGGCTCTGGGGGCAATTTTTTTCTTGTATTCCTCCCAGGTATCCATATCAGCAAACTCGTTCATATCCACCCTCAGTACCTCCTGACGGGGGATAACACGGTTGAACAGGGTAATGGCTGCTCCCGTAAATACCGCTGCGCCTACTGCCGCAGTACCGAGAACGGCAGCTCCGATGATCTGTCCGCTCATAAATTCATCTTCCTTTCTGCAAAAGTCGAACTCCGGTCGAAAAATGCCTAAAAAAATATAGGATTTTCCGACCGCAGTTCCGACCTGCGGTCGATTGTTGACTTTATTACAGTATATCACTTTTTCGACCGCAAGTCAATTTATATTTTATATAAAATATTGTCTTGAAATCAAATTCCTTTTGTGATATAATTATCTAAACTTGATCTCGGAGGAAATTACCGTTATGCGCGACAATAAAAAGAAAGAGCTTATTTTAGACGCTGCCGAAGAGCTTATGTGCGAGATCTCCGACAAGGATATTTCTGTGGAAATGATAGCCAGAAAGGCAGGCATAGGCAAGGGCAGCATATATTATTATTTTGAAAGCAAGGAAGATATAGTGAACGCCGTTATCGAGCGCAGCTATGCTCTTGCCATAAAGGAATATTTCAATGATGTTTACGGCAGCAATGACCCCCTTGCAAAGATAAAGGCGCTTTTCAGGTCGGTCATCAAGCAGGAATTCAGTGACAAAAGGAAAAATATCATTGTTTATTTCCATGTGCAGGATAATCTTATGCTCCATATGAAAATGATGATGACCGCTGTAAAGACCATCTCCCCCATTCTCACAAAGCTTCTGGCGGAGGGTGTGGAAAGCGGCTCTATACGCACAGATTATCCCGAGGAAAGCGCGGAAATGATAATCGCAATGCTCACCTTCCTGCTGGACAAGTCCTTTTTCCCATCGGACAACGAGGGCATTTACCGCAAGCTGAAGCTATATGCAGGAGTGCTTGAGACCTGTCTGCAGGCGGAAAAGGGAAGCTTTGATTTTCTCTTTACTCCCGATGAATATCCCAATTATACAATAGAGTAAAAACTGCAAAAATCTTTCTCTGAATGAAATATGTTTTTGTTGAAAATCGCCTTTGACAAACCTTTTCAAAAAATATATAATTAAATCAAGATGTGTAGCCGATGAGCGTAAATCCGATCATTGGCTGCACTTTTTTTATTTTGGGAATAAGGAGAATGATATTATGGAAAAAACGGAAAAAATGGGCTCTCTTCCCATCGGCAGGCTTATGCTTTCCATGAGCGTGCCCATGGTGATATCGATGATATTGCAGGCAGTGTATAATATCGTTGACAGCGCTTTTGTATCAAATATGGCAGAAAACGGCGAGGCTGCCCTTAATGCACTTACGCTGGCTTTCCCCCTTCAGATGCTTATGGTGGCTGTGGGAATAGGCACGGGCGTGGGCGTTAACGCTCTTACAGCAAAAAGCCTCGGCGCAGGCGACAGGGAAAAGGCAAGCCGCACCGCAGGAAACGGCATTTTTCTCGCGGGAGTGATATATGTGATATTTATGCTCTTCGGGATATTTGGCTCGGAAAGCTATATTTTCTCACAGACAGACAACCCTCTTATCGGCTCAATGGCAGCGGATTATCTGAGGATATGCTGCATATTCTCCTTCGGCATCGTATTTTTCTCCATTTACGAAAAGCTTTTGCAGGCAGGCGGACACTCGGGCTTTTCCACCATTGCACAGATATCGGGAGCTTTGGTGAACATCGTTTTAGACCCTGTACTCATCTACGGTCTCGGCGCATTTCCCGAAATGGGCGTAAGGGGTGCGGCTGTTGCAACTGTGGCAGGTCAGGCAGTATCCTTCATACTGGCGCTTATCTTCCATTTTAAGGTAAACACAGGAATTGACAATAAGCTTAGCTTTATAAAGCCTTCACTCACTGTGATAAAGGAGATCTATTCCATTGGCTTCCCTGCTGTTGTGGCTCAGGCGCTTATGTCTGCAATGACCTATGGGCTTAACATCGTTTTCGGTACCGTAAGCGAAAATATGGTCACTGCATACGGTCTTTACTACAAGATACAGCAGGTGGTGCTGTTCATAGCCTTCGGTATCAGAGACGCCATTACCCCCGTTGTGTCCTTTAATTACGGAATGGGCAGCAGAAAGCGCATTGACGGCGGAATAAAATGGGGAATGTTATTTACAGAAGTAATGATGGTCGCAGGACTTGCGGTGATCGAGCTGTTTGCTCTCCCCCTTGCGCAGCTTTTCGGTCTTTCGGGAGAGACAGAGCAGCTTTGCATAAGCGCTATGAGAATTATTTCCGTAAGCTTTGTCTTTGCGGGCGCAAACGTTGCCTTCCAGGGCATTTTCCAGGCTCTTGACGGCGGCGGCGAGTCGCTTATCGTGTCAATTTGCAGACAGCTCCTGTTCATCTTCCCCCCTGCCCTTTTCTTTGCGGATATGGCAAAGAAAAACAGCGGGCTTTGCTCACTGGTCTGGACGTCCTTCCCCATTGCAGAGCTTCTTTCCGTTATCGTGGCATTACTGCTTTTCAGAAGCATATACCGAAAGAGAGTGGCGATGATAAGCGATGAACCGAGTGCGGCATTAAAGCACAGCACTGCTGAACAGTAAAATTAAAGCCGTTTCGTTTCCTGCACACATTGCAGAAAGCGAAACGGCTTTATCATTTATCAATACCCCATATCAAGCTCCTGTGCAAGCTTTGCCAGATTTTCTGCGTCGCTGCGGGTCATATTAAACTCTGCGCTGTAGATGGTATTTCCGTATCTGTAACTGCCGTCATCATAGTATTTGTCGGTCACTCTGACGTTTACGGTACAATGATATATGCCCGAGGGCATATGGGTCCCGAACATCTGACGGGAAAACAGCCCCTTTATCCTCGGCTGCCTTGAAGCTGTCCGGGAAATATTATCCACAAAGCTCTGAAGCTTTTCTGTATTTCCGCCGGTCAAAGCCAGCTGAAAGCCGGAATTTATAAGCTCTTCATTATCATATCCGTCATACCAATATACTGTCCGGCACTCCACTATGCGGATATCCACGTTTGCTCCGACTCCCACATACTCCGAAGATACGGGGGTTTTTGTTATTGCCCCGAAGCCCCCCGTAAGGAATGCGATATACATAAAGAGCAGGAATACTATGTAATATCCGATGAACATTCCCGTCCATATGCCGATCTTAGCAAAGGAAAAATTCTTTCTCGATACAACGATACGCAGGATAATGCTTCCAAGCCATGAAAGGAACATCACCACAAAGCTGTCCCAGTCCGTATGGAAAAGCACAAAGAACAGGGTCAGGGTGACAAACATTATCACCTCGAAAAACAGCGGGAACACGATAGGCTTGCCCACCGTTCTTGCGTCACGCTTCCGGCAGATGAACCTTCCGCAGTATATGACACCAAGTGAGATAAGGCAGTTTACAAGCATAAGTATCATATCTCTTACGCTGTCAAATTCAACGAACAGGGCGGAGAATGTCCAAAGGGAATAGATGAACGGCTCGCCCGAGGTCTGTACTTCCGCAAAATTATCGGTAACAAAAAAATACATTGCAGGGGCAAATATGGACAGGGCTGTCATCATCATCACGGGGAGATATTTGCTTTCCGCCTTTGCGCCTATGCAGCACTGGCATACAACCGTCACTGCAATTATAAACAGCACTGCCGCCAAAAACCACAGCAGCATTTGCAGGTTATATACCATCAGCACTTCCGGGTGGTATGTTCTTGAATAGTCCGTTATATCGCTGCTGTGATAAGTGTAATGAGTGCCGGCAAACATTGCAGAGAGGAGAAATGCTCCCGCCGCCGAAATGAAAAAGGGTATGAGCCATATCCTGCAAATGGTCAGAAGCCTTGAAAAATACCTCTCTTCGCTGCTCAGGGGCATTGACATCTGAACGTCCGCTGTGGGGATATCGTGCATATCCTTGAAAACCGCCGTACAGCAGGAAAAGAGGGGCACAAGCGCTGCAAAGTAAATAAATATCCCAAGTCCCGAAGGGTTCACATAATCACCCCGTGAGGAGGTGTCAAGACCGTATATCATCCCTGCAAAGGCAAGGAGGATAATTGTTATGACCCGTGTTTTCTTATGGGCAATAAGCTCGGCGTTTGAGCCTTTGTAAATTCTTGTAAATGACATTATTGTCCGTATCCTTTCAAGTTCATTTCGTATATGAAAATTTCCTCAAGGGTAAGGGGTATCTGCTCATAAAGCTCTGCGCCCAGCTTTGAGACCTTTTCATCAAGCCCCTCGCTGTCTCTGACAATGACCTGTACTACCCTGCCCTCTGCCTTGTACTGCATTATGTCAATATCCGCCGCAGTTATCTCCTCGGAGGTCATAGTATGGCTGAGGCTTGCAAGCTGCAGCTTTCTGAAACGGCTCTTGATATTCGTTATCTCGTCTGCGAATACAAGCTTTCCGCTGTGGATAAGCATTGCTCTGTCGCAAAGCTCCCCTATCTCGCGGATATTGTGGGAGGATATGATAAGAGTTGCGCTGCGGCTCCTTGTCTCCTCAAGTATCATATCCTTGATGACCGCTCTCATTGCAGGGTCAAGTCCGTCGAATGCCTCGTCAAGCATAAGGTATTTTGTATGGCAGGCAAGCCCGATCATCGCCACCGCCTGCCTTTTCATTCCCTTGGAAAAGGTGGAGAGAGGGCTTGTCTCGGGGAGCTTTAAAACGCCAAGCAGCCTGTTGTATGTATCGGAGTCGAAGGTATCATAGTAATTGCTGTAATAGTTTTTCAGAGCAGAAAGGGTGTAGCTTGTATACTCGATGGTCTCGTCGTTTACAAAGAAGATGTTTTTCTTTGCCTCGGGGTTGTCATAGACCTCCTGCCCGTCTATTTTTATGCTGCCCATATCGGTTTTGTATACGCCGCATATCATTCGCATGAGGGTGGATTTTCCTGCGCCGTTGGAGCCTAAAAATCCGTATATGCACCCGTCGGGAATGGTGAGGGAAACATCATCGAGAGCCTTGTCACGATGCTCATAGCCCTCGGTATCCTTTTTTCCGAAACGGACTGCTCTGTCATTTTCAAATATCATTGACGCATTCGATATCTCGATCATCTTCCTGCCTCCGTATAATTTTGGATCATTTTCCTTATTTTATCATAATAAATTTGTTATGTCAATTATATCATATATCTTTAGTTACAAATGTCATTTTAATAAAAAAAATCAGTTACAAATGTCATTTTTTTCCGACAAGCAGAACGGCTCTCCCATTTTTTCGGGAGAGCCGTTTTTAATGTACGTATTGTATGCTATTCTTCGAGTATCTCTTCTTCCTCGGCAACCGATGCCTTCACGATTATCTTGGGCGTTGCAATGCCGTCGCCGCCGTTGAACCACACCTTGTCATAGGAGGAGATTATAAATCCGACGGACATCTTGTGGTCGCCCTCCTGCATATCAAAGTCGATAAGGTCTATCTGAGCGGTGATATCCTCTCTTGTGATGGAGTCTATCTGCTCCTCGTCGCCCACCACAAACAGAGTCATACCCGATGAAACAGGCTCGAACTCATACTGTGCGGGACGGTTCACGAACTGGATATCCTTGCCCTTGATGGCAATTGCCTTCTTCCTGATACCCTCGCTGGGGCAGGTAACGGTAACGGTATCTATCTGAGTGAGATTTTCATAGCCGTCGGGAAGGAAGTTTTCAGCCTTAAATTCAAATATGCTGCCAACGTCCACCTCTCTCATATTGATAGTGCCGATGTTGAGGCTCTTGAGCTCCTTTATCTTGTCGTTGGGAGCCGCGATATCAATTGCGCTTACGGAGAATACCAGCTGACTGCGGAAATAATCCAGGTCGAACTTGTCGGGAGCGTTGATGATATTTACCTCCAGCGGCAGGGTCTGACGGACGAAAACGGGTATCTGTATCGCAAAGGCTGTCTTGTCAAAGCTCAGCATTTCGTTATCGTCGGAAATGACCGCGTTGTTGTTGTAAAGCACAAGCTCGTCGGTAGTAAATTCGTAGGTGGAGTCAAGCTCCTTTTCGGGCGAAACTCTTGCGCACACCTTTGTTATGGAATTTATCATATCCTGGGGACCTGTTACGGTGACAGTTGAGGGAGTTACCACTGCGTCTCCGCTCATATAGCCCTGTGCAATACGAACATTTTCAAGCTGGGGAGTGATGGGGAGCTCCTTGGAGATTATCTTGTCAAAGGAAACGGATATGGTGTCAGGCTCAATGCTTACCACCTGGAAATCGGAGGTCTTTGCACATTCGATATTCATATGCAGCTTGTAGCTTCGGGGCATCATAACGCTGGAAACGTCAACGAGAGCCGTAAGGTCCTCGGACTTTATCTCGCCTATCTGACTGCGGTTTCCCGACAGCTTTACGGTGACAGTCTCGGCGGAGGAGGTTATAACGTCAAGCTGATTTGCTTCGGCATAGGTATTTTCCAGAGATATCTTCACGGGAACGTTGTAGTAAACGCTTTCCATTGTGGGATAAACGCTTATGGATACCACTGCCCAGATACCTATCGCCACAACGATAGACAGTATTTTCAGATGGGTGTCCTGCTTGAAAAGATTTTTTATCCACTGTCCGATCATTTCGGGTATCTCGGCGGGAGAAACATCCTTTGCGCTTTTGATGAGCGTATGGAGCTTATCCTGAGATCTTTCGGCTTTTTTATCTTTTATCATCAGGCGTCCTCCTTTCCTTTTTCATCATCGGAGCCGTCACGGGGAGAGGACGTTTTTTCATCTGAGCCGCTTACGGCTTCGCCGCTCTTTTCGGAAACAGGCTCACTGTTTGCTGCAGGCTCTTCCTGCTCCGTTCTTGTCTTTGCTCCGGGCATAAGCTTTTCGGTAAGCATCGTTTTCAGAGCGTCCACCGAAAGTCCTCTTGTAAGACTGCGGTTCTCGGCTATGGAGATAACGCTTGTCTCCTCGGATACCACTATTATTATGGCGTCGGAGTTCTCGCTCATTCCCAGCGCCGCCTTATGTCTTGAGCCTAAAGCCTTGTCCACAAGCTCGGGTCTCGAGGTGGAGGGGAGCATACAGCCTGCGGCAACTATCTCGCCGTCCTGTATGATGACCGCTCCGTCATGAAGGGGTGCATTTACAAAAAAGATATTTTCAAGGAGCAGCGAATTTATCTCCGACTTGAATGCGGTGCCTGTCTTTATCTGCTCTCCCAGCTTCTCATTGCGCTCGATAACGATAAGGGCACCCACGCTGTTGTCCGCAAAATAGCTGCACGCCCTGCATATTTCGGCGATGGGCTTTTCCCAGGGATTTGGCTTGCTTCCCTTCGTGAAGTCCATAAGCTTGGACTGACCCATATTCTCAAGGGAACGCCTGAGCTCCGGCTGGAACAGTATCACCAGGGCGATAAGTCCTATGCTGAACGCATTTTCAAGGAGAAATACCAGGGCTTTCATATGGACGAGCTTCGCCACAAGATACGCCGCTACTATGACCACAAGTCCCTTGAAAAGTCCGCCCGCACGGTTCTGACGCATAAATTTCAGTATATAGTATATCAGAACGGAAAGCAAAGCGATATCCAGCACATCAAAAATGCTGGGGGGCAAGATCGTCAGCAGGGAATTTTTTATTTCGTACAGCAGATCCATTTGACATATCCTTTCTAAGTAAGTTTTATTTATTATTATACCACACCCGCAGACGGTTTTCAAGTGCATTTGCCCTGATGTCGGATCTATTTTGTCAAAGGGTCACAAAAAAATCCCGATTGTCTATATTGCTTATCTAAAATTTACAAAAAACTATTGATTTTACAGGAGGGCTATGGTATAATATTTAATAATATTCCCCGTCGCAGCAGGGCGATGTTCGGAGACAAATACTGAAAGGAAGTCTTCCTTATGGATAATAAACGAAAATGGACTAAAACCGCCGCAGGCAAAATGACGCTTGTTTACGTTACAGCTGCGGTGATAGTAGTATTTACAGTTGTGGGCTTTGCAATGCTGGTGGACAACATTCCCCTTCAGATAATACTTACTCTTGCAGGTCTTGCTGCATTCGGAGTTATCTCCACCATATTCGGAAGGTACATAACCGCTCAGATAAGAAAGGTGGAGGAGCGTCTCGCAGCTATCGACAGGGGCGATGTTCACACATTCAACGAAAAGCTCCCGGAAAAGACCGAGTTTGACGAGCTGTGCAACACCCTTGAGGACACCATCGTTCACCTGAACGATGTCATCAACGAGATAAACAAGGGCCTTGACGAGGTCGCCGCAGGAAATCTGAACTACAGGCTCCCCGCCTCCTGGAAGGGCGATTTCGGGCTTATAAGCAAGAAATATAACGATGTTACCGCTTCTATGAAGGAGACCTTCCGCAATATCGACATTGCCTCCGACCAGGTATCAAACGGCTCACAGCAGGTGGCAGACGGCGCTCAGACCCTTTCTCAGGGCGCGACCGAGCAGGCTGCTTCCATCGACCAGCTCACCGAGCAGATAAGTACGATCTCCATAAAGGTCAACAATACCGCCGATTCCGCAGGAAAGGCTATGCAGGTCGTTAACGATACGGGCAACAAGATAAAGGAATGCGGCAACGAAATGGGACAGATGCTTGCCGCAATGGACGACATCAACAAAAGCTCCGCAGAGATATCCAAGATCATCAAGGTCATTGACGATATCGCTTTCCAGACCAATATCCTTGCGCTTAACGCCGCAGTTGAGGCGGCTCGTGCGGGTGCTGCGGGCAAGGGCTTTGCAGTTGTTGCCGACGAGGTAAGAAACCTTGCCGCAAAGAGCGCCGAAGCCGCAAGCCAGACCACTTCCCTTATCGAAAACTCCATTGAGAGCGTTAAACGGGGCGCTGAGATCGCCCATGAGACTGCCGGTACTCTTGACAAGATAATCAAGAACGCAGGCGATATCGCAGACGAGGTATCAAAGATATCCGATGCTTCTATCGAACAGGCTGACGAGATAAAGCGTGTAAGCGTAGGCGTTGAGCAGATAGCTGCTGTAGTCCAGAGCAACACCGCCACTGCTGAGGAATCCGCCGCCACCTCCGAGGAGCTTTCGGGTCAGTCGGGCGTGCTGAGAAATCTCCTTGCCCACTTCAAAATAACCGACGAGCCTGATGAGTATGATACTTATGATACTCATGAGACTTATGAAACATATGAAACATCGTACGAGCAGGATAACTCGGAAAGCTTTGATGATCACGTAAATGACAGCGTTTCCTATAACACCGTCGTTTCCTATGATGAGCCTGCCGAAGATATGAACGAGGACTTCGTTCCTGTGGATTTCTCAGAGCCTGAGACCGCTCCCGAAGCACCGAAGCAGCAAAAGCACATCTACCTGGATGATGATTTTGAAAACGTTCAGAGCAAATACTGATAAAAAATCGGGAAACTTCCGTCTGCAAGGCGGATATTTCCCGAAAATTTTTTTGAAAGGATAAAAATATGAGAACAGTTATCCAGAGAGTTACAAGTGCGTCTGTAGAGGTTGAGGGAAAAGTGGTGGGCAGTATTGGCAAGGGCTTTCTTATCCTTGCAGGCTTCACAGACGGCGACACCGAGGCGGACTGCGTACGCATTGCCAAGAAGATCGGCGGTCTGCGCATCTTCTCAGATGAAAATGACAAGATAAATCTGTCCCTTGCGGACGTGGGCGGAGAGGTTCTGTGCATATCGCAGTTTACGCTTTATGCCGACTGCTCCCACGGGAACAGACCTTCATTCGTCAAAGCGGCACGTCCCGAGACTGCCGAGCCTTTGTACGATTTTTTCTGCGCCGAGCTTGAGAAATACGTCCACACCGAAAGGGGCATTTTCGGTGCGGATATGAAGGTGTCATTGCTTAATGACGGTCCTTTTACCGTGATCGTGGAATAATACTAATCTTTAACCAACCTATAGACAAATCCGACAGCTATAACGCAGCCACTCGTCGTCAAGCTCCCTTGCCGGGCGACAGCCCGCCTGCGGTCGCTTTCCTAGATTGGCAGCGTTCTATCTGCCGTCTTTGTCTACAGAACGATTAAAGATTAGTATAAATATGCTTTTCAGCCTGTCACCGATCTGTCGGGGCAGGCTTTTTTTCGGCTCAAATTCCGCAAAGGTCTCCTTGTGGTCCTTCTGCATTTTTTTGATGTCGCGCTCGAACTCCGCAAGCCTTTTCTTTTCCTCCGCCGTCATATCCGTTCCCCTTTACCGTTTTTTAAATTATACCACAAACAAACCTCTGCGTCAAGAATAATGCGACCGTCTCTGCACATAATTCTCATATAAAAATATGAAAGGAAGATGTGCTATGAAGCAGGACCCATTAAACTCCCTTTTTGAGAAAAGTCCCGAAGCAAGCCGCTTTTTCGGCTCTCTCCCCGACTACGTTCAAGGCGGGATAATGCTCCGCTCGGAGGAGATCCGTTCCGAGGACGATCTCCACAAATGCGCCGACAGCATTTTTCACGAGTTTGAATAAACGAGCGCCGAAGCAGACAAAAAAGGTCTGCTTCGGCGCTTTTTATAGGACGATATAGGTGTAATGCACGGTGTTAAATCGTATCCGCTTTTTCCAATTCATCGAAAAATCTGTCCATGCATTTAACACTGCCTGTGGAAACTCTTATCCAGCCTGCAAGAATGCCCCGGGAATAATCTCTCGTCCATACACCCGCTCTTTTCAGCTTCCTGACAATTTCTTCCGATGAATGATAAGGCTTGAAAAGCACATAATTACCCTCTGCCGCAAATACTTTATAGCCCCGAGCGGTCAGCCTGTCCGTCAGCCGCTTTTTTCCCTCCGCTTCGGTCTGCACAAGCTGAGAGTTAATGTCGGGACGCTTCATAAGCTCCTCGGCAAAAAGTATGGCAACATTATTCACATTGAAGGTCGATTCCGCATTTTCTATGTAGTGTATAAGCTGCTCATTTCCCGAAACATAGCCTATACGCAGACCTGCGCATGAATACAGCTTTGAAAAGGTCCTCAGTACAAGAAGACAATCGAACTCGTTTATAAGCGGCATAAAAGTGCTTTCGCAGAAATAGTGATACGCCTCATCAACAACTACTACAGCATTGCAGCGGGCGGCTTTTTCAATAATGGCACGCGCCTCATTCTCACTCCAGCAAACGCCTATGGGGCTGTTGGGGTTCAGAAGTATGACCATGCCTGTATTCTCGTTTATCTTTGAAAGTATGCTGTCTGCGGACAGGGTAAAGTCATCATTGTACTCCACTGTTTCGTGCACCATTCCGAACATTTTTGCATATACATCATACATCTCAAATGTAGGGGTAACAGTCAGCAGCTCCCTGCCTTCCTCGCCAAAGCACTGAAAAATAAGTCTCATTGCTTCATCAGAACCGCAGGTAATGGAAATATTGTGGGCTTTGATCCCGTTATGCTCCGCAAGAAGAGCGGCAAGTCTGTCTTTTTCCGGATAAGCCGAAAGGAATGAGGGGGTTATCATCTTTTTGACCTCCTCCACGAATTCGGACGGCAAGCCTTCGGGATTTTCATTCATATCCAGACGCAGCACATCGCTTCGTTCATCGTGGAATTTTACCCGATAAAGGTCTTTTATATTTTTATTGACATAATACATTGCTTTTACCTCTCAAAAATAGTGTACCAGCGGTCTGTTTCACTAAATCCTGCTTCATTATTCAGATGAGGAAGGTAGTCCTGCTTTTTGATCTTAAAGCCGTTATCTATAAGTGAGCTGTAATATTCATTATACTCTGCGGGGGTCCTGTATATCACATCATATGTAGTTTTCAAAGCCTCCGACGGGCACTCGTTCAGAGTAAGTCTTGTTTCCATCGCAACCGTTTCGGTAAGGAACATTTTACACTTATCGGCAAGAAGTCTGTTAAGACCGCTTATGCACATATCCATATCGGAGTCATTTATGTACATACATACGCCGCCGATAATTACTCTGTCAAATTTTATATCGCCAAACAGCCCCGGTTCGGAAACCGCCTGCTGGAATGATACATTGATAAAATCATAATCCCTGCCTTTAAAAACACATCTGCTCTTTGCTGTTTCTATCATACCCGAGGAGAAGTCTGCTCCCCGATAGCATTTTACCATCGGGATCACCGTTTCTGCCCAGCGCCCCATACCGCAGCCTATCTCAAGGACACGGCTGTTTTCATTCAGTTCAAGCTCGGGCAGAATATGTTCTTTTTCAAAAATGTTCCACTGCTCGGCATGAGCGGGATTTTGATCTCCAAGAAGAACGGCTGTATAGGGACAGTCCATGGATGCTGCACGTTGGGCTCTGTCATTATAAAATTTCATTGTATTCTGAGTATTTATATCAAGCTTTTCGGAATATACCCTGTGAGCGTTCATACTAATGCTTCCTCCTTTTCAATATGACGGAGTATTCTTTCATAATCATCAAAATAGTCTATCTCGGACCAGAACCTTCCGTCTACATCAACTGTATAGATATTTCTTTCATTTGTAAGCGAGTACAGGATATTTTCCCACCATAAGCTGTGCTGAGCGGTCATGATAAGCTGCTCCATACGGTCAATGAATGTGGGCAGAAATGAGTTTGTCACTTTGCACAGTCCCACATACTCACAGGTGCGCTTCTCAAGCGGCAGCTCTTTGCCGTATGCGGTGATACAGCCGTTATCGGTAGTGGAAAAGAAATAATCTCCTACCTCTGTCCTGCTCTTGTCGATAGCCATCACAACATCGTTTTGGTCATCGAGTATCAGCTTCAGGATATCAGATGAAAAATATACATCTGCATTCAGTATTATCATATCTCCGTTAAGATGCTCCTTGGCAAACCACAGGCTTGCAATGCTGTTGGTCACATCAAAAAACGGATTTACACAAAATGTTACATCAAGTCCCTCCAGGGCTTCATATATCTTTTCACGCTGATATCCGACGCAAACGACGCATTCTATCCCCACCGAGGATAACAGCCTGACTGTATGACGGATAAGCGGCACGCCGTTTATGGGCAAGGTGGATTTCGGCACTGCCTCAACCATTCTTGAGATCCTTGTTCCGCGTCCTGCTGCAAGTAATATCGCTTTCATCATCGTGTCTCCTTCCGATCATCTGCAGCCGCATTCAAACCATTTCAATGCGTTTTCATAATCGTGCTCGGTGTCAATTTCCTTTGTTCTTATTCTGAGAACATCAATGGGCATCAGCGGCTCGAGCATCATATACACATGCTTCGTTCCCGCTGTGAGGCGCCGGCTTTTTATCTTCGCCAGTCCTGTCCACTCAAGCTGACCATGCTCCCTTGAAAACTCGATGACCTGATGTTTTTCATTGAGCTCCATTAAAACGGGATTATCCGTTGTCGGGTCGCAGCCGCCGATACATTCGCCGTCATATTCCAGAAAGCTTTTCATATCATCGGGGTTAACGAGCAGATCGCCGTCAAGAGCTACTGCATATTCTCTTGCCCCGTCCAGTCCTTTTGAAAAGCTTGCTGCTGTACCGGTGGTTTTATAATCAAGGTTATATAAAAACCTTACATCTTCTCTTATTGCTCTGACCGTTTCGATCACCCGTTCAGCCTGATATCCTACCACGACCCTTATATCATCGTGATCTGCAAGCATTTCCAGCTGCCTGATTATCAAAGGCTTGCCGCATATATCTATCAGCGCTTTTGTACAGCCTGCGCCAAGTCTTGAGCCCATTCCTGCGCAGCTTATTATTATTGTGGTATTATCCTTCATCTGAAACCTCCGCTGTTCACCCGAAATCACAAAGGACCAAAACAATAATTACTATCTGGTTAAAATATAATAATACTGTGAGGTTTCCTTTCTGTTATTCAGATTTGCTTCTTCAAACAAATAGGCTTGCTTTTTTACCGAAAAGCCGTGTTTGAAAAATGTCTGTTCAAATATTGCCGTAAGCTCACTGTTTGAACGATATATCGCATTGTAATTGTCCTTTAATTCCTCGGAATAAAAATGATTAAGGGTAAGCCGCCCTTCCTCTGCGATGGGTTCGCGAATACATACCGTTGCTGTATCGTCACAGCAGGATATGATGCCCTCGAGTATGCCTGCTATATCCGAATCGTTCAGATACTGCAAAATGCCTATCATAAGTATGGTATCGTATTTTTTATCCGAACATATTGATGCCACATTTTTCAGGTCTCCTGCGACAAAGCTGAAACCCGGGCGGCTGCATCGTGACTTCGCTATTCCGATAAGCTCTTCACTGAAATCTATTCCCAGATAGCAGCTTATCTCCTCCTTTATCGCATCTGCCCATCTTCCTATCCCGCAGGCAATATCAAGCACCCTGCTTTCGGGAGATATGCCCAGCTGCGGATATAATATCTCGACCTCCCTGCGGTTCCTCTCGACGACCAGTTCACTGTGGTTATCCTGATACATCGTTACACAGTAGGGCTTTTGAGGGTCATATTTATCGGCACGTTTCCGAAAAAATTCTTTGGTCTCATCGTAGCTTATTTCTGTTATCTTATTTTTTATCCTTGTTTCCATCTTCATATTCTTCCTTTTACTTTGATCTGTATATCATATCGGAGTTTTCCGCCACACGCTTTTCCGGAGGAGGCAGCTGCATATAGTCGCCAAACATTTGGGTAAGATAATTATCAAAATTACGTATGCAGGAAAAACTCTTTCCCTCAAACTCCATCAATTCAAGTTCATCATAGAGCGTCTTGGGGAGGGCACGGTTTTCCTTATTCCGTATATGCAGTATCCTGCCTATGTAAGCATATCCCGCAAAGCTGCATTTGTCGTAATCGTAAGCAGTGATAAGCTCCAGCATTTCTTCCCCGAACCTGACGCATTCATTCTGAAATTCATCGGAATTATTGAAGGGAATAACTATCCTTTCTTTCCAGACCTCGCCTAAATGCTCCAGCTCGGCAGAATATTCCGTCTGCTCCTTAATGCTCTCGGGAAATCCTGCTATTGCCCAGATATCTATTCCCATTCCGCAGATGTATTTTACGGGATAGTGATTTTGCCCTGTGAGAATATTTTTTGATACGAGCCTTGTCACTGTACTCACGACCTTTTCTCCGCCGTGAGGAGACTGCAATTCGTATTTTGAAGGCATATTCCCCGGCAGAAGCTTTAACATTCTCAGATAATCGGGCATGGGCATTACAACGTCAACATCATCGTCCCACGGTATAAAGCCCTTGTGCCGTACCGCTCCGATAAGAGAGCCGCCGTCAAGAGAGTAGCGCAGGTTATTTTTCTGACAAAATTCGTGAAAACAGCTCATCATCTCTGTCATTTCCAGCTGAGCTTCACGAAGGGTGATACTTTCCGCATTTGGCGGAAGGTCAAGCTTTGGAAAATAATTCATTCTGAGAAATGTCATATCAATGATCTCCGCCCGGGAAGATGATAAAAGGGCTGAGAAATCATCAAAATACTTTTTCTCGGTAACTATTATTACATCGCAATGCCCGGAGACATTTTCCGTATTTCGGATAACAGGTATATCCGAATATGAAGCAAAGCGATATCCGCTGTCTGTCACACTGATCTTCGAGCCATAGTCTTTCAGAATATAAATAAGCGACTTTGCAAGCGAATCCATACCCAGAAACAAAATGCTTCTTCTGCTCCATTCATTGGGGGTATGAAGCTTGTCCGCTTCATCTCTGATATACTTTATGCAGTTGTCATATATCATCACTTTTTCGCTCCTTCCAAAATCATTTTCTGAAGCTCAGATGAGTAAATTCACCGTTGCCCGTTCTCTTTTCGGGGGGAGGGAGCTTCATATAATCCCCGTAAATAAAGGTGAGACATTCGTCATACTCTTTCGGAGCTAAAAAAAAGCGGTTCTCAAACTCAAGCTCTGTAAGGTCGGTAAGCCATTCTTTTTTGAAGCCTTTTATTTCCACAGGGTGATGATATCCGTTTGAGCCTACTCTTGAGCAGTTGTTTTCGTTAAAAAGCGTCCTGACAAGGCGGTCGGCAAAATGTGCGGCGTCGGGCTTTATAAAGCTTACCAGCTCCCAGAAGGTCCTTTCTGCTGCTGTAGGGGCATTATCTCTTGCTATAACGGAATATAGCAGCTTCCTGTTTATAAGCGAGATGCTGTCACGGAGCTTTTTCAGATATTTGCTGTCGGGAACACCGTCGCAGACAAAGATATCTATAAATATCCCTTGGTGCATTTTAAGCTTCTCCTGCCCCACGCGAACCGCTGTTGTGCCGTTTTTTCTTATTTTGCTGTATAGCCACGGATAGCCTTTATCTGTAGTATGATTTTGAAAAAAATAATCCTTCCCAAGTTCCCCTGCAGCCTCACAGAATTTATCATATTCGCTTCTGAGCATTCTTACATCAACATCATCGTCCCAGGGGATAAAGCCCTTATGGCGGACTGCTCCCAAAAGAGTACCCGAATCAATAATGTACTTGATGTTATGCTTTCTGCATATCCTGTCAAATTCTATCAGAATATCAAGCTGTTCGAGCTGCAGCTTCCTGAGTTCATCATCGGATAGCTTTAATACGTTTTTTTTCATAATATCATCCTAAAAGGTGTTTTTTTATCAGCCCATGGGTCCTGATACCGCAGGTACCGTCGCAGTTTGCCATTGATCTTCTGTAAGAGGTCATTCTTGCCTCTTTCAAAGGGTCATTTTCCAGAATATCGTTTATCATACGGAGCATATCATCTGCCGATCGGGAAAGATAGTTATAATAATATATATTCCGTGTATCACAGGCAAAAACTGTGCTGTCTGTTATGGGCGACTTACCGTTAAATATCTCTGCCACAGGCTTTTCTGTGGGGATATATGAAAATATGAGGGAGGAATAATCGCTTAACAGTATATCCGAAAAGCCAATGGCATATCTTGGGTCGGACAGAGTATCCTTTGCACAATATCTCTGTTTTGAAAACCAATCGCAAAATTCGTCATATTCCTTCTTCTTACCTGTCCGCATACTGTTTATTGTGCTTTCAAGCAAAGGATGAGGCCGCCATAGTATTGAGTATCTGCCGTCATTGATGAGCGTTTCCATCATACTTTTGAGCACAGGAATAAAGTTATCCCACTCAAGAAAACTTGAAATGCTTGAATTTACAAGGCATACTTTCCGCTCTTTCAGAAGCTCCCAGGATAACGGACAGTCGGTAAAGCTGCGGTCAAGAACGGCATCGGTTTTTGGTGAGCCCGATACGATTATTTTTTTGCTTTTTACGCCGTTAGACAGATATATCTGTTTGAGTGTTTCCGATTGGAGTACGATCATATCCGAATTTATGACCCCGGGTAATTTCGTCATTCCGTAATTCTCGGGCTCATTGAAGTACCCTGCTATAAAATACGGTACAAATACCAGGCATTCGGTATGCTTCTTCAGCTCAGATGAATAAAATCTCGGGTCAACCGAAGTTACATAATTCTGATAGTCATATGGATTATGTATATAAATTACATCAGGCTGCATCAGCTCCGCATCATATGCATCATAATGGGTGATCGGAACATACTCGGGAAGCTCTGCTCCCTCATAATGCATCTCTCCGAAAGCTCCGTCAGGCTTTCGTTCATAATACGGTACAGGAATTACATATGCATTGCAGTCGGGGTCATCGTTTGCTGCCTTCCATATGCTTTCAAGAGAATCCCACATAGAGGCTTTATACGGCATAAATACGACTTCAAGCTTAACTTTTATCTCGGTTCTGAAAGAATTTTCAAAAGCTGAAAGTGACTTGTCAAGCAGCTTTCTGATCTTTTTACCCGAATACTCCGAAAAAGCGCGGGCAGATACATTGTAAAGGTCTTCGCAGTAGCTTTCAAGCAGCTTGACAGTGTGCAGACCCCCTCCTTCTGTGCGCTCTATTACGCTGCCCAGTTCGATAGCCGTACTCTGACAATCCGCCAGGACCGCATCTGCATTTTCGGGAGAATTGTCGTCTATCGCTTTGCCGATATATGAATGTGCGTCATACATGGTCTGAATAATGTCCAAGATGTTATTTTTTATTACTTTTTTCATTGGGTCGACTCCTGTAAAATTCTGTACGGCTGACACCGGCGGCAAAAGCCGCACGGTGCTGTATTACATATCATCAGCCGGAGTATGCCGATATCTCCGAGCGCAGGGTCTGAATGTCGGGGTCGTCGGGCACAAGCTTTTCAAGCTCTGAAAGAGTCTTTTCAGCTTCGGAAATATTATTGCTTTTGAGCATATTTCGTATATTGCGCTTTACAACAGCCGCCATGGAGGAAAGGCTGTTCTGATTTTCATTCTGAGCTCCGATACCTGCGGCATTCTTTATTATCTGCTGATATTCATTGATGACCGCCTTAAATTCGGGGAAAATATGGAGCAGCTTTCTCATGCAGGCGATACAGCCCTTGAAATCACGCTTGTCAAAGCATTCGATAAGGGAAGCGGCTGTCAGAGCGCCTCTTACATCCTTTGAAAGGGACTCGTCATCTTCACTGCCCGCAAGTCTTTTTCCTGTTCTGCCGTAAGCATTCAGAAGCTTTACAGCGGAAAGCTTTTCGTTTTCAGCCTGAACAATGGCAGTTCTGACTATAGAAGCCATATCCTCACAGCATTCATCTGAGCATTCGCTCATATCATAAGCCGCCAGAACATCGTAAAAGCCCTCATAATCTGCGCTGCAGCTGAAGCTGAGCTTATCCGCAGCAAAGTCGCTGCATTTTTTCAGCGGGAGGATATCTTTATTTTCGGCAATAAGAAGATAAAGCAGCTCGGGATAATCTGCCGTTCCGTTTGCCGATGCAAATTCCGCAGTTTCGGCAGATACGTCCTTTCCCCGGAAATACGCCTCAATTATCTCAAGGATATCATACTCGGCGTTCTTTTCGAAATAAGGCTTTATTTTTGCCACATAATCCGCTTTCTTATCCGAGGAAAATATCCTTGCGCGGACATAACGGTAAAAGAAGCCGATGTATTTGCCGTCCTTCACCTGCTCATATAAGCTTTTAAAATTCTTGAAGTTTGTATTTTCGGCAATGATGACCTCGTTTTTTATTCTGTCCGAAATGAATGCAGGTGCGTCGGGATATTTGCTCACAGGCATCAGCTTCAGATATTCAAGTGCTGTATTGTACTTTTTCGCCTTAACGCAGCAGGAAAGAAATTCGCACATATTGATGTGGAACTTGTCC
Organism: Huintestinicola sp.; assembly: GCF_051882455.1. Taxonomy (NCBI): domain Bacteria; kingdom Bacillati; phylum Bacillota; class Clostridia; order Eubacteriales; family Oscillospiraceae; genus Huintestinicola; species Huintestinicola sp. The sequence continues at coordinate 68,889 of NZ_JBJERV010000070.1, forward strand.
TTGGAGATATAGTGCAGCTCGTACATCAGGAGATCGTTTGTATCAAGCTTTCCCCCGCGGTAATCCTTGTAGTATCTGAAAAATTTGATAAATTCCGATACCGCGTCGGAATATCTGCCCAAACAGTCATACAGATGAGCCTTGAAGCCTGTCAGCTCGGCGTCTGTGCCTGTGGGACCGGGCTTTATTGATCTGTCTGTGATATTTAAATAATCATCACAAAGCTTCATTGCACTTTCATAGCGCTTGTGATTGTATTCATAGCTTGCCTTCTTCTTGTAAAAGGCTGCGACCATTGAGGATTTTTCCTCAAGACTGCGCTTTAGTCCGATATCCAGATATTCTAATGCTTCCTCTTCGTTTGTCTCAAAACGAGCTTCAAACAGCTGCATATACAGCAGGGACTTAGGGTCTTTTTCTGTTTCCAGGCGCTTCAGGAGCAGCGGATAATTTCGTTCGCACTTTTTCTTGGCGGTGTCATCGTCATCATCGTGGATATATCCGATATGGTCAGCTACAAGATCGAGTATCTTTATGGGAGAATTAAAAATATTGTAGCCCTCGTGGATAGCAAATTCAAAACGTGTCTCGGGGAATATTTTCGACAATCTCGGCGCATTGAAATCACTGTATGTATCCATTGCTACAGAACCGTAACTTCTCGTGATAAAAGTCGCGGCATTGTATTTTTTATATTCCCCCGAATTAAAGAAATCGATGAGGGGCTCGCAGTTCTGAAAGAACTCATCGGCGTCCACGAACATAAACCATTCGCCTGTCGCTCTGTCAAGGGTAGAATTTCTTGCTGCGGCAAAATCGTTTATCCATTCAAAATAAAAAACATTGTCCGTATATTTTTTTGCTATCTCGACTGTATTGTCCTCGGAACCGGTATCGGCAATGATAAGCTCACTGTCGATATTCTCAAGTATCGGCTTTAAAGCCGAAAGGCATCTGTCGAGATTTTTCTCTTCATTTTTAACTATCATTCCGATGGATAAAAGCATTTTTGTATTCTCCTTTTGATTTAAGTCTTATTTTCATACTCAGAGCTCCTCCGATCATCAAAATAAGGCTCAAAATATAATAAAAAAGGCTCCCGCCCTTGCGGGTGGGAGCCGGAAGCTCACTTGAAATTTCAAGCGGAAACTCGGTCAATATAATTAGCCGAGGAGCTGGAGAACGCCCTGAGGCAGCTGGTTTGCCTGAGCAAGCATTGCCTGAGAAGCCTGGCTGAGGATCTGATTCTTTGTAAAGTTGGTCATTTCCTGAGCCATATCAGTATCACGGATTCTGGACTCTGCAGATGTGATGTTCTCCTTGGTTACGTTCATGTTGTCGATCTTGTGTTCCAGTCTGTTCTGGATAGCACCGAAGGTTGCACGAACCATGGAAACCTTGTTGATAGCGTTTCCGATCTGGTCAATAGCATGGTTAGCAGACTTCTGAGATGTGAGATCAAGCTTATCGGTTCCGAGTCCACGAGCGGAGCAGTCCATGTTAGCGGAGAGCATGCCGATACCGTTGGACTTATATGCGAATGTGAAGTTAACAGCATCCTTAGATCTTGCGCCTACCTGAAGAGTGATAGTGCTGGTGTAGGTAAGGTTGTTAGTAGCCTGACCGTAAGCGTTGGAGTGGGAAACCGAATCCTTAGTGGTGTTGCCGGTAATTGTAGAATAGTTGATAGAGGAAGAAGTTCCTGCATAATCTTTGGGGTTTCCATCGGGTGTAACGAGCGTGGAATCACCGCTGTTAGCTGTCTTAGCAGAAGTACCGTCAGCCATCTGACCACCGTTAAGAGCTGTAACGCCGTTGAAGTCAGTGTCAGCGATCTGATTAAGCTCGTCGTTGAGCTGATCGAACTCGAGCTGGATAGCGTCACGGTCAACATCGTCCTGATATGTGCCGTTAGCAGACTGTGTAGCAAGAGTCTTCATTCTCTGAAGGATAGCGTCTGTCTCAGTGAGAGCACCTTCAAAGGTCTGGATCATGGAGATACCGTCCTCAGCGTTCTTAACACCCTGAGTAAGGCCTGCGATCTGAGATCTCATCTTCTCGGAAACTGCGAGACCTGCTGCGTTATCGCCTGCACGGTTGATAGAGTAACCGGAAGAAAGCTTTTCGAGAGACTTGGAAAGACCGGAGTTGTTGATACCGAAGTATCTGTTAGCGTTCATAGCTGAAATGTTGTGCTGTACTACCATAATAAAATCCTCCTGATTTAATTATTGATTTTTGCCTGCAGACCTTGTCCGCTTCGGTCCCTATCGCGACTCAGGACCTCTGCCGTACGTTCTGCGGCTTCAAGCGACCGTCCCGGGCTTCTTGCCCTTGGGGGATTTCCTTTTCCCCTCGCTTCTGTTATATATATCGGCAGTGATTTTTAAAACTTTAGCTTTTTTGGAAAATTTTTTTGGGATTTTTTTTTGGAGTATAAAAAAGCGCCCTGCCGCCTGCATCAATGCCGACAGCAAAACGCTTCCGGGAACATTTGATTTGTTATTTGTCAAACAGATCGCTGTGAGTGCCTGTTCGGGTAAGAGACAGAACAAGACTGTCATTCTGAATTTTGTATATCAGCAGCCAATCAGGCTGAATGTGGCATTCACGATATCCCTTCCAGTTTCCCGAAAGATCGTGATCGTGTCTCTCAGGAGGCAGCTCCTCGCCTTTTGACAAGCTTATGATAATGTTATCGAGGAGAGAAATATCAAGTTTTCTTTTCATCGCAAGCTTGTATTCTTTTTTAAACTGAGATGTCCAGATAACCTGATAATTCATTTCTTTAACTCCCTGAGAGCGTCCTCAACATCATATTTCTGAGTGGCGGGATCGGCAAGCATACGCTCACTCTCCTCAATAGCAGCACTTGTTTCTTCGTTTAGTTTATTGTTGTTGTCAACGATCTTGCCGAACATAAGGATAAATCCCTCAAGCTGTTCATCGGTAAGGCAGTCAAAAATGCTGTATGCCCGTTCTCTTGTACTCATAAAGATCAGCTCCCTTCTGAATATATTATATATCAAAAGAGAGCCAAAATCAAGAGTATGAAGAAAAATTCATAAGCCTGTCACAGGCAGATATGGATCAAGTATTATTGTAAGTTTTCAAACTGATACGCCTTTGCTCCATGGGACGGCACAGAAATTTCCGCAGTTCTGTCAAAATCGGACTTCTCTCCGCTCCATAGCTCGGTGCAGGAAAGCCTCTCTCCCGCCTCCAGGTCGGCAAGGTCTATCTTTACACAGCCGTCATTGTCCCCTGCATTGAACAGGGCGAAATATCCGCCGCCCTCGCTGTCGGCAGCTGTCCAGAGAATATACTCGTTTCCGTTTATGACCCGCCGCCATACCTGATGCGAGTGACGGGCATTCTTGTGCATTTTAAGAATGCCCTCGTTTGTCAGCAGGCTCATGGTAAACTCGTCAAATCCCGTCATTTCGCCGCCTATCATAAGGGGCGAACGGAAAATGCTCCACAGGGTGAGCATGGTCATCTGCTCATTTTGGGTGAATTTGGTGCGGCTTGACTTATCATAGTCCTGCAGGATAGGACCGATAGGGAGCATATCCGCGTCGGGCCAGTGTCCCGCTCCCGAATGTGTGCACCACTTTTCCGCACGCTCGAACATTGCGTAAAGAAGCTCCCACTTGTCCCAGAAATCGTCGGTGATACGCCACATATTGGATACCTGCTTGTAAAGCTCCGCCTTTTCAAGCAGCGCAGGTCCGGGAGACAGACTGAGTATCATTTCCCGTCCGCAGCCGTGAAGCGCCTCGCTGAGCATTATAAGCTCCCCTTCCTCGTGGGGCAGCTCCCTTGCGATATCGTCACATTTGATGAAATCCACGCCCCAGGAAGCGTACAGCTCGAAAATGCTGTCATAGTATGCCCTTGCCCCCTCCTTTTCGGGGTCAACGCCGTACATATCCGTGTTCCAGGCGCATATGCTTGCGGTCTTGGCAATTTCACGGGCAGTCCTGTCCGTTCCCTTTATCTTGGTGTTTCTGTGAACAGCCTGACGGGGTATTCCCCTCATTATATGTATGCCGAATTTCAGTCCCAGAGAGTGAACATATTCCGCCAGAGGAGCAAAGCCCTTACCGCCCGCAGACGAGGGGAAACGGTTCTCCGCAGGGATAAGACGGGAATACTCGTCCATGCAAAGCTCCGTAAAGGGGTCATACTCGTGATTTTTGGCATTGGGCGCGCTCCACTGGATATCGACTACTATATATTCCCAGCCGTACTGCTTGAGATATTTTGCCATAAAATCGGCGTTCTGCCTGATTATATCCTCGTTAACAGCCGCGCCGTAGCAGTCCCAGCTGTTCCAGCCCATAGGTGATGTGTTATTCATAATGATTTTCCTTTCGGTGATTTTTATTTAGCCGCAGAGCAGCCGTTATTCCTTATACTTAATATCGAAAGCGGCAGATCCCGTTTTTCCTCCCACAGCATACAGCCCCAGAACAACTCCCGTAAAGCCGCCCGATACCTCGCTTGAGAGATATTTCGACTGTCCGCAGCCAAGGCATATCTCCCCGCCGTTTTCCGAAACATAGAAATAATAATTCATGCTGTCCGAGCGGATAATGAGCCTTGCCTTTCCCGAATTAAGAGGAACTGTATTCTGAATGTGCTTTATGCCGCCGATGTTGAGCTTTAAAATCGCCTCAAAGCCCTCGCCCGTTTTTCTTACGGCAATATCGTAATGCTCGTTCTCGCAGGAATATACGGTCACGCCGCCCTCGCCCTCGGAAACGTCAATATCCGCCGCAAGCTCCATATCAAAATCCCGCTGGCGTATTCCCGCAAAGGTGGGAGAGTCCACATCGTCAAGGGTGATGTCCGTACCCTTCAGAATAATGCCGTCTCCCGAAAAATCATAATTTTCCGTGTGGGGGTGACGCAAGAAGCAGCGGTATATTCCCTCTTTCATGTCCGAAATGGTGTAATGCCGCTTTTCGGTCTGCTCAAAATCACCCATAAGCTCATACTCACTGTCGCAGGTGCCGTCCTTTCCCGCGGTAAACCAGCCCTCGCTGTCAAACTGCGCAGGAATAAGGAAAACCTCTCTGCCCAGATGATGATAGGGCATCCACATATGTATCTGCCTGAAACCGAGGCAGAGTATGTGCCACTCCCCGTTTTTATCGCGGATAAGGTCGCCGTGACCTATTCCCTGAATGATAAAGGGAGCCTTGTTTCGGTTGGTGAGAACGGGATTATGAGGGTAATTCTCAAACTCGCCCCAAGGAGACTTGCCCCGCGCATAGGTTATCATATGACCGTACTCGGTGCCGCCCTCCGCCGCCATAAGATAGTATTCGCCGTTTATCTTGTACATATGAGGGCTTTCAAGATATCTGCCCCCCGAGCCCTGCCAGATGCACTTTGTGTGAGTGAGCTTTTCACCCGTCTCAATATTTATCTCGCACTGGCACACTCCGCTTTTGCCGTATTCGTCTGTGCCGTTGCTGATAAAGTAGACCTTTCCGTCATCGTCGAAAAGCAAAGACGGGTCAATGCCCCCCTGGTCAACGGTCACAGGCTCCGACCATTCGCCGTGTATATCATCGGTATACACATAGAAATTCTCGTGGGTGGTGTCGTTGGTGGTCACCATATAAAATCTGCCCTTATTGCAGCGGATAGTGGGGGCAAAAACTCCGCCGGAGCTGTTTATCTTCTCAAGCATCACCTGTGATTTACGGGTAAGAACGTGTCCTATCTGCTGCCAGTTAACAAGGTCATCGCTCTCGAAAAGGGGCACTCCCGGAAAATACTGAAAGGAGCTGCACACCATATAATATTTTCCCTCGTATTCGCATACGGAGGGGTCGGGGTAAAAGCCTTTTACTACGGGATTTGTGTATTTCATAAAATTTGCTGTCCTTTCCGGAATTATTACATTGTATAAATTATAACCGATAAATAAAAAATAATCAAGTGAATTTTTGTGCAGTATTTAAAAAAATATTGTGCAGCTTTCCACTGCAACATTTTTCATACTAATTCTAAATCGTTCTATAGACAAAGCCGACAGATAGAATAAGTCCAGTCTAGGAAAGCGACCGCAGGCGGGCTTGCCGCCCGGCAAGGGAGCTTGACGACGAATGGGCTTATTCTAGCCGAGGATTTGTCTATAGGTTGATTGAGAATTAGTATCATATATGAGTAAATAAACCTGTAATGCATATACTAACCCAAAATAAAACCGAAAGGAATGGGTATAGATATGTATTCATCAAGACTTATTGCGGATATCCGAGGCAGAGAGATACTTGACTCCCGCGGAAATCCCACCGTTGAAGCGGAGGTGCTGCTCTGCGACGGCTCAGTGGGCTTCGGAAGGGCACCCAGCGGCGCCAGCACGGGACAGTTTGAAGCGCTTGAGCTTCGTGACGGCGGCTCCCGTTACATGGGAAAGGGCGTTCTGAAGGCTGCAGAAAGCGTGAACACGATCATCAGGGAGGGACTTTCGGGCCTTGACGCCGCCGATACAAGGCAAATTGACCGCAGGCTCATCGAGCTTGACGGCACAAAGGACAAGTCCAATTTAGGCGCAAATGCCATTCTTGCGGCGAGCCTTGCCTGCGCCGACGCAGCGGCAAAAAGCTATGAAATGCCCCTGTTCAGGTTTCTGGGCGGAGTCAATGCCGCAAAGCTCCCCGTTCCCATGATGAACATCTTAAACGGCGGCGCTCATGCAGGTAACAATCTGGATATCCAGGAGTTTATGATATTCCCCAAGGGTGCCTGCTGCTTCAGAGAGGGGCTCCGAATGTGCTCCGAGGTATTTCATAACTTAGCACGGATACTCAAGGAAAAAGGGCTCAACACCGCTGTGGGCGATGAAGGCGGCTTTGCTCCCGAGCTTGAGTCCGAGGGACAGGCTCTTGAGCTTATCCTTGAAGCGGTGGAAAGAGCGGGCTACACGCCCGGTAAGGACTTCCTTATCTCCCTTGACGCCGCCGCCAGCGAATGGAAGGGCGAAAACGGCGGATATTATATGCCAAAAAAGAAGATACCCCGAACCACAGACCGGCTTATTTCCGAGTGGGAGGACATCTGCTCAAAATACCCCATTTTCTCCATTGAGGACCCCCTTGACGAGGAGGACTGGAGCGGCTGGGAACGGCTCACCATGGCGCTGGGCAAAAAGGTCAGACTTGTGGGCGATGACCTTTTTGTCACCAACACCGAGCGCCTTGCAAAGGGAATTGAACGGGGCTGCGGCAATGCCATACTCATAAAGCTAAATCAGATAGGCACTCTTTCCGAGACCCTTGCGGCTGTGAGAATGGCAAGAGAAAACGGCTTTGACGCCATAATCTCCCACCGCAGCGGAGAAACGGAGGACGCATTCATTGCCGACCTCTCGGTGGCTCTGAACACGGGGCTTATCAAAACAGGCGCGCCCTCGCGAGGTGAACGCACCGCCAAATACAACAGACTCCTGCGCATTGAGGAAATGACAGGAAGATAATATTATGCCGCAGGAAACTCTCCCGTTCCCTGCGGCAATTATTATTCTGTGTCCATCCAGACCCGCATCTGATTTTCGCCTCTGTTGCCCCATAAACTGTAGGGTACTGCATAAAGTGTAACGGGCGTTTTTTTCGGCGCATTCATAGAATAAAGCTCCTTCTGCGGCTCACGTTTGTACCCCTGTACGGCTATCATTTCCGTGCCGCCCAGAAGCCCCTCATCAAAGCCCAGAGGACGTATCTCCCCCTTTGTATCTGCCGAAAGTGAGAGCACGTCTCCCCCGTTGTCCGCTCCCTCGAAGCAGTAAACGAGAGGTCCTCTGCAAAGGGCTGCCTTTCCCGAAAGTGCGGGCACCTTTTCCGATGCATATACAAAACGGGGCGTGCCGTCAAGGGAAATATTTATCCTGTCTCCGTCCGAAGCATTTATGTATACATATCCCTTAATAAGCTCACAGTCAGTTTCCGTGCCGTTTTTATTGACCGAATATTTACCGCTCCATGATGGTATCCTGACCGCGAGCCTGCCATTTCCCGAAACGGTATAGCATATCTCAAAGCCGTAGGGATAACCTGTCTCGCAGGTCAGCTTTATGCCGTTTGAGAATGTGACCTCACCGGGAGCGAACATATGACAATATGCCGTGTCGCCCTTTTCGCCGTAGGCATACTGCCCAACCGAGGAAATGAGCCTTGCCGCATTGGGAGGACAGCAGGCGCAGGCATACCATTTTGGACGGGTGATGAGCACGTGTCTCCGGGTCTGAGTCACACCCGATATCCCCGGAACGGCTTCAAGAGGATTTACATAGAAAAACCGCTTGCCGTCAAGCTGAAAGCCTGCAAGAACGGTATTGTAAAAGGCTCTCTCCATAATATCCCCGTATTCCCCGTCAACATCGTTTTCAAGCATACGGGAGGCGAAGAACATAAGCCCGATAGCGGCGCAGGTCTCGGAATAGGCAGTGTCGGAGGGCAGGTCGTAATCGGCGGAAAAGGCTTCTCCCTGAACGGTGGAGCCTATTCCGCCCGTAACATACATACGCCTGTTAACAATGCTCTCCCAAAGACGGCGGCAGGCGGCAAAAAGCTCCTTGTCCTCCGTTTCCGAAGCAAGGTCTGCCATGCCCGTGTAGAGATAAACCGCTCTTACGGCGTGTCCCGCAGCGTCGGACTGCTCACGGACAGGTCTGCCGCTTTGCTGATAATCATGGTCGCAGGGGTTGTTTCCCCAGACATACCAGTCCCTTGCCGCCTTTTCCTTTTCGTAATATTCGGGGTCGGCTCCGCGGCAGTTTATGAAATGCCCCGCCAGCTCCAGGCAGTGTGCATTGCCGGTGGTGCGGTACATTTTCATAAGTGCAAGCTCAATTTCGGGGTGTCCCGGATATCCGGGGGTATTTTCGGTGATAAAGCGGCGGTAGATATGCTCCGCATTTCTCTCCATGACCTCAAGGAGCGTTCTTTTGCCCGTGGCTTCAAAATATGCGCAGGCAGCCTCCATCATATGACCCGAGCAGTAAAGCTCGTGTCCCTCAAGAAGGTTTGTCCACCGCTTTTCCCTGTCGGTTATGGTAAAGCGGGTGTTAAGATAGCCGTCCTTGTCCTGGGCGGCGGCGATAAGTCCGATAAGCCTGTCAGCCCTTTCCTCCAGCTCCCTGTCTGGATGCAGCGCCAGGGAATATGCCGCCGCTTCTATCCATTTTGCAGCGTCGCTGTCCTGAAAGACCATACCGTAAAAGCCATCTCCGCCGTCCTCTCCCCGAAGCGTCCTTCCTGCATTTTCGAAATTGGCGACAACGTGGCTTTTCTCCGCGTCCTCCGCCTCATCGCAGAGCACCTTGTACTGATAGGGTATCATCTCCCTGCGGACAAGCTCGCAGTATCTGCCCATAAAGCCCGAGGGGCGGTATGCATTAACGGGTATCCTGTTCTGAGTTTTCATAAATATGACCATTCCTTTCCTGAGAGTCCCTTATCCTTGACATATGCTTTTGTATGTATTATAATCTTATCACAAGCATAATCAAATAGATAATATTCTTAGTATTATGGAGGATAATCTTGAACGAGATAATTTTCAACAACACATCAATGCCCGTTGTGAGCGGCTGCGGACTTCTGGCAGCCTCCGAGCCCTTTTATCATATTGACAGAACGGCGGATTTCAATGTGATGATATATGTATTTGAGGGTGCAATATACGTGACCGAGGGGACAGAGGACTATGAAACAGAGCGGGGCGGACTTATCTTTCTGAAAAACGGCATACGCCATTTCGGAAAACGTGAGATACCAAAGGGCACAAGATGGTTTTACGCCCATTTTTATTTTAACGAAGCCCCCGTATACGAAAGCATTTTTGCCCCCCTTCCCAAATGCCTTGCGGGTCTCTCGGGAAGCGGCACCGAGGAGCGGATAATGGAGTTTTGCGATCTCTGCTCTTCCGAAAGCGGCAGCAGAGACAGATACATAAACCTGAGATTTGCGGAGCTTCTGAGCTTTCTTGCCTATGACCAAAGCGAAAACGCCCCGCCCCCGAAGCTTTCGGACAGGATATGCAGATATCTCTCGGAAAACATCTCCTCACCCTTTTCCGCAAAGGCTCTCGAGGGAGAATTTTTTCTCAGCTACAAGCGGCTTGCGGCAGTTTTCAAGGCAGAAACGGGAATGTCTATGCAGCAGTATCACGACAGGCTGAAAATGGCTGAGGCGCGCCGCCTGCTAAGCTCCACACTGATGACGGTGGGTGAGGCGGCAATGGCGGTCGGGTATCAGGACCCCCTGTATTTCAGCAGGCGTTTTCGTGAAATGACAGGCTCAAGCCCCACGGAGTACCGCAGAGCAGCGGCAATGAAAATGTAAAAAACGGCTTTCGGAAAATCCCCGAAAGCCGTCAGCTTGTCGATAAAGTGGAGAAATGAAAAAAGTTGCACAAATAAGCGCAACACTAAAAGTTTCGCTCAAGCCTTTTCAAAGGCTTGCAGGTTTCCAAAGGGC
>NZ_JBJERV010000071.1:0-31992 GCF_051882455.1 Huintestinicola sp.
ATATTTTTTTCAACTTTTTTTACTTTGCCTATTGACTTTTTATAGTTGGTCTTTCGGACAGTATGTATTTTCCGTTCATCTATATATTTGCCAAATGTTTGGGAAATAATTCAGCAAAATGCATATTTCAAAGCCTCCGCACAGGGAAATATACGTGTAAATTGCAATTGAAAAAAGGGGAAAAATGTGGTATAATTTCTTTAAATATAAATTTGCGGTCTCTGCAGACGGCAGAGAATGTTCGCAGAAGGAAGATATTTTTATGGATAATCATTATGACGTCATGATCGCAGGCACAGGGGTGGGCGGTCTTTACACCGCTCTGTGCCTGCCCGAAACTATGAATATACTGGTCATCAGCAAAAGAGAGCTTGACCTGTGCAATTCCGCTCTGGCACAGGGAGGAGTTGCCGCCGTTTACAAGCCCGTAGACGATGACACCACCACTCTCCACACCAATGACACCCTTATCGCAGGAGGCTTTAAGAACAACCCCGACTCCGTAAAGGTGCTTGTGACCGAGGCTGCGGGGGAGATACAGCACATTCTCGACATCGGCGTGGACTTTGACAGGGACGAAAACGGCGAGCTGGACAGGACCCTTGAGGGCGGTCACAGCCGCAGACGCATTTTCCACCACAAGGACTCCACGGGAGCGGAGGTAACAGCCAAGATACGTGAGGCAGTGCTCAAAAAGCCCAACATCACCGTTCTTGACAACGCTCTGCTCTGCCGAATGAAGAAGATAGGCGGGGGCTTTGCCGCAGATATTCTGAGAGACGGTGTACACACCACCGTAACATCGCAGTTTGCGGTCATGGCAACAGGCGGCATAGGCAGAGTATACGACTACACCACAAACTCCGCCATTGCCACAGGCGACGGAATTGCGATGGCTTACGAGATGGGAGCGGAGATACGCAATCTCTCCCTTATCCAGTTCCACCCCACAGCTTACAACAACAAGGAATCCAGAGAATGCTTCCTTATTTCCGAGTCGGTACGCGGCGAGGGCGCATACCTTCTCAACTGCAATAAAGAGCGGTTTATGCATAACTATGACGACCGCCTGGAGCTTGCCCCCAGAGACGTGGTATCACGCTCCATAATCCTCGAGAGCAGGAAAACAGGCAGCGACGAGTTCTATCTGGACATACGCTACAAGGGAAAAGAGTATCTCAGCGGCCGCTTCCCCATGATATACGATTTTCTGCTGACCCAGGGCATAGATATGGGCGAGGACCTGATACCTATTTACCCCTGTCAGCACTACCTCATGGGCGGTATCAACGTAAATACATCGGCTCAGACGGATATAAGCGGTCTTTACGCTGTAGGCGAATGCTCTCACACAGGCGTTCACGGCAACAACCGCCTTGCCTCAAACTCCCTTCTTGAGGCGCTTGTATTCGGTCACAGGGCGGCTCTTGACATAAGCGGAAAGTTCGCTCCCGAAACAGCCTGCGACGAATACGCCTTTGCCGAGCCCGAAAATGCCGTTCCCATTCCCCACGGAATAAGGACGGAGATAAGGCACATAATGCAGAAGTCCTACTTTGTTATCCCCGACAAGCAGAAGGCGCTGGAGGGCTTTGAGAGGGTCTCCGAGATAAAGAAGATGCTGGAAAACGGCAGCTACATAATTGACAGGGATCTTGTGGAGGCTCACTCCCTGGCAACGGTGGCTTATCTGGTACTCAAAGAGGTCATCTGATAATTGATAAAAAAACTCCCCGTAAATGCAGGCTGTTATCAAGCTGCATTTACGGGGATCTTTCGTATCATATATAATAATACTTGTCCATTACCGTAATAATAATATTGCCCCCCTCGGAGCTTATGTCAAAAAGGGTCATTTTGTCGCTGTTCATTGCGTTGTGGCAGTTGACGGTGACTATGGCGCTGCCCACCGCAAGAGCAGCGGCGGAAATGATGTAAATGCTTATGATGCTGAGAAAATATTCGGTTTTCCTTTTTCTTTGGGACTTCATTTTTATTTTTCCTTTCCGATGGATATGAGCGCGTCGGCAATGCCCTCGGCAGACAGCTCTCCCGCATATATCGCCTGCTCTAAGCTGTTTCCGTGACCGCCCACCTCGATAAGCAGGGAGCCTGTGGTAAGGTCCTGATTGTACTTCCTGTAATCGTAAAGCACGGGACGGGTAAGACCTCTGTACCTGCTTTCCATATGCTGCTCAAAAAGAGAAGCGGTGCGGAGATTTTTCATACAGTCGGGCATTCCCATGGTGCCGTCGTCGCAGCCGCATATTATCATTACCTGGGCGCAGCTTTTACCGCCGATGCTTACAGTGGGCGCGATTATCTCGCCGCTTTCCCTTTCGATAGCGTCACGATGAACATCAAGCACCACCTTTATTGAGGGATATTTCTCAAGGATAGCCGTTACCGTCTCCCTGCTCCGGTCATAGGAGCCGTTGTAGGAGGGATAATCGTGGACGGTGGTGTCGTGATATGTACGTATGCCCCGCTTTTCGAATACCTGCGTCATAGCGTCTCCCACAGCCACCATATTCCTGCTGCTGTCGGTGGTGCGGCAGATGTATTCGGGGTCATAATAGCCGCTTTCATCGGGCTGGTAGCTTTCGGTGGTGTGTGTGTGCATGATGAGTATCTGCGGCTCGTCCTCGGGTGCGTCAAGCACTATGCCGAGATCGGGGGCAAGCAGGGCTTCGCTGTATATCTCATCCGATGACAGACTCGTTACATTGCGTATCTGTCCTCCCAGGGGCAGGTCTATGTAGTTATCCCCCGTTCCGGGCTCATAGCAAAGCGGCGTGACAACACCGCTCTGAGAAAAGCTGTCGGGGAATGGGAGCGGGTCGCTGTCGCTTTCGGGGGGCGGGAGAAAATCCTCCACTATCTTTTCTTCATTGGCAGAGGAAGGCATACGGCGGCTGCCCCGTGACAGCATAAGCACATCTTCCTCGCTCATTTTTTCCGTATCGATAACAGTATTGCCCGAGTAAGGCGTATCATTCACCAATGCGGCAGAATTTTCGTGGGCAGAGCGGGTAAAATATTTTATGATATCATCTCCGCTCAGCTGCTCAGCCCTTGCGGAAAGCCTTGCCGCCGAATATGCCCACCGTGAAATGATATCCGCCGCAGGCAGGGCTGTCACCTCGGGAAAGCTCCACAGGGCAAGGAATATAAGCCCTCCCGCACAGAAAAGTCCCGAGCGGGAAGCCTTGGTGCGCCGTGGTGCTTTCGGGGGAGTTTCGGCGTGATAGATGCGAAGCTCGGAGAAATTGTTTTCTTTATCGTTCATATTATCAGTCCTTCCGCAGAAGTTTTTTTATTATATAGTATGAAAAAACTCTGCCTCATATTCCTCGGACACTATCTTTAAAACGCAGGCAAGCCAAAAAAGAGGATATGTTTTAACAAATTGTAAAAACTCGCAAATCCCCTTGACATTTTTCGCAGGTTATGATATACTTTAATAGTCGCTTGAGAGCACAGGAAGCTCAAGCTGGTGTAGCTCAGTTGGTAGAGCAGCTGATTTGTAATCAGCAGGTCGGGGGTTCAAGTCCGTCCACCAGCTCCATTATGGAAGAGTTCCCGAGTGGCCAAAGGGGGCAGACTGTAAATCTGTTGCTTCGGCTTCGGTGGTTCGAATCCACCCTCTTCCACCAGTAAAATTGCCTTGCAGGTTTTTCCTGCAAGGCTTTTTTATGCAAAGACGTATTTGTATGGGTTTTATAGAAATTTTTGTGAGAGTTTAATATTATCGGGCATAATATCCATACGGTTTAGACGGAATTTTAATAAATTTTTTCTTAAATAAAGAAAGGAAAATCCATATGGTAAGAAACGATCTGCGCAATATTGCGATCATAGCCCACGTTGACCACGGAAAGACCACCCTTGTTGATGAAATGCTCAAGCAGGGCGGCGCTTTCAGAGAAAATCAGGAGGTGGAGGACAGAGTAATGGACTCCAACGACATCGAGCGTGAAAGAGGCATTACCATTCTCGCAAAGAATACCTCCGTTAAGTACAACGGCGTTAAGATAAACATCATCGACACCCCGGGCCATGCCGATTTCGGCGGCGAGGTTGAGCGTGTGCTCAAGATGGTTGACGGCGTTCTTCTGCTGGTAGATGCCGCAGAGGGCCCTATGCCCCAGACACGCTTCGTGCTCTCGAAGGCTCTTGAGCTGGGTCACAAGATAATCATTGTGGTAAACAAGATAGACCGTCCCGACGCCCGCCTTGACGAGATAGGCGACGAGGTGCTGGAGCTCCTTCTTGATCTGGACGCAAACGATGACCAGCTGGAAAGCCCTATCCTTTTCTGCTCGGGCCGCGCAGGCACCTGCTCCATCAGCCAGTACGAGGCAGGCACCGACCTCAAGCCCCTTTTTGACACCATTCTCGACTATATCCCCGCTCCCGAGGGCGACGATGAGGGAACCATGCAGATGCTCATCTCCTCCATCGATTATAATGACTATGTGGGCAGAACGGGTATCGGACGCATTGAAAGAGGCGTTGTCAAGGTAAATCAGCCTGTTATCGTAGGCGATTACCACGAGACAAAGAAGCCCTATAACAGCAAGATAGTTACGGTAAGCCAGATCGAGGGTCTGGGCAAGCAGAACGTTGACGAGGCAAAGGTGGGCGATATCGTCTGGATATCGGGTATCGAGAACATCACCATCGGCGACACCCTCTGCGCTGCGGATAATTATGAGCCCCTGCCCTTTGTGAAGATATCCGAGCCTACCGTTGAAATGACATTTTCCGTTAACGACAGCCCCTTTGCAGGCAGAGAAGGCAAGTTCGTTACCTCCCGTCAGCTTCGTGAGAGACTTTTCAAGGAAGTGCTGAGAGACGTTTCCCTGAGAGTTTCCGAGACCGAGAACACCGACGCATTCAGAGTATGCGGACGCGGCGAGATGCACCTGTCCATTCTCATCGAGAATATGCGCCGCGAGGGCTATGAGCTGGGCGTTTCCACACCGAGAGTTCTTATGAAGGAGATCGACGGCGTAATGTGCGAGCCTATGGAAAGGCTTGTTATCGACGTTCCCGAGGACTGCACAGGCTCCGTAATGGAGAAAATGGGCACCAGAAAGGGCGAGCTTCAGACCATGCACCCCCAGGGCAGCCGTATGAGACTTGAATTTATCATTCCCGCAAGAGGACTTTTCGGCTACAAGAGCGAGTTCCTCACCGACACCAAGGGCGAGGGCGTTATGAGCAGCATTTTCGACTCCTACCAGCCCTACAAGGGCGATATCCCCAGAAGAAACACAGGCTCCCTCATATCCTTTGAGACGGGCGAGGCTGTTACCTACGGTCTGTTCAACGCTCAGGAGAGAGGCTCCCTCTTTATCGGCGCAGGCACTCCTGTTTACGAGGGAATGGTTGTGGGCGCATCTCCCAAGGTGGAGGATCTTGTGGTAAATGTCTGCAAGAAGAAGCACCTGACAAACACCCGTGCCAGCGGTTCGGACGACGCACTGAGGCTTGTTCCTCCCAGAAAGCTTTCCCTCGAGGACAGCCTTGAGTTCATTGCCGATGACGAGCTTCTTGAGGTAACTCCCAAGTCCATCAGAATAAGAAAGCGTATCCTTGACAATGCTCTGAGAGCCAAGACAAAGGCAAAAGAAAAGTAAGGCGGGTTACGACCCGAGGCGAGACGTTCTATAGTTTTTTAGGGCGGCAATCGGACGGCTCGGCAGGCTGAGCCTGCTGCCACTCGTTCTAAAATTTGTTTGGGCGGCAAACAGGCGGCTCGGTAACGATACAAATTCGTTAATGTAAATTTATGATACAAAATCGGCTGATGAACGAACATCAGCCGATTCAGTCTGTCGAAAAAGATACGACAATTATATAATATGTACAAACCAATGTAAAAATAGCTTTGTCAAAAACGTTCCACCGGAACGTTTTTGAGGGAAAAATAATTAGAATTTGTTAGAAAGGGGCGCGGTCGTGTGAAGCTTGCTTCACAATTTGCCCCCCTCGGAAATGCTGTCGCATTTCCTCACCCCTGCTCCGTTTTGGAAGGATAAAGGGGATTTCGCCCTCTGCGGAGGGCGACAAGGGGCAATGTGTCTTGCTCACAAGACAAGCCCCCTTGACCCCTGCAAGCCTTTGGAAAAGGCTTGAGCGAAACTTTTAGTGTTGTGTTTATTTGTGCAACTTTTTTCATTTATCCGCTTTATCGACAGGCTGAATCGGCTGATGAACGAACATCAGCCGATTTTTTTGAGGAAAATCTTACATTTCTCTTGCAATTCATAGCAAATTAGTGTATTATAATATATGCGGACAAATAATGCTTTATGGAATATTATTTGCGTAATATCTATCATTGGAGTGGAAAATATGCAAAGCGTTCAGAGAATGCTGGGATATATGAGAAAGGCTATTCAGGAATTTGATATGATCGAAAACGGCGACCATATCGCTGTGGGAGTGTCGGGGGGCAAGGACAGCATGGTGCTGCTCCTGGGGCTTATGGAGCTGCGGCGCTTTATCGGGATCGACTACAAGCTCACCGCCATTACCCTTGACCCCATGTTTCACGGAGAGAGCACCGATTACACACCCGTTGCGGAGCTTTGCGAAAAGGGCGGGGTGGACTATAAGCTTATCCAAACGGATATCGGACAGGTGGTATTTGATGTGCTGAAAGAGCCCAATCCATGCAGTCTGTGCGCGAAAATGAGACGGGGCGCTCTTCACGAAGCCACAAAAGCAGCAGGCTGCAACAAGCTTGCCCTGGGTCACAACTATGATGACGCTGTGGAGACCTTTATGATGAACCTTTTCAACGAGGGCAGGATAGGCTGCTTTGCCCCTGTAAGCTATATGTCAAGACGCGACCTGACGGTCATAAGACCAATGGTGCTGGCTCCCGAGAGGGACGTTATTCGCTGTGCCGAGGGTGCAGAGCTGCCCATTGTAAAGAGCAAGTGTCCTGCGGCGGGGCACACCTACCGCCAGACCACCAAGGAGCTTCTCAAGGAGCTTGAAAAGACCAACCGCGGCGTTACCGCCCGTATTTTCGGCGCAATGCGGAGAGCAAAGGTGGACGGCTGGGCAGGCAAGGAGTTTGCGGATTATGTGAGCAAGACTTCTGTAAGGAGCTGAAAATATCAATGCGTACGGAAGAATTCGGCAGGGATAACAGCGAGGTAATTATTCTGCTTCACGGCGGCGGGCTGTCGTGGTGGAATTTTAAAAAGGAAGCAATGCTGCTCAAGGACCGATATCACGTCATTCTGCCAATTCTGGACGGACACGGCGGCAGCGGAAATGCTTTTTCGGGCATTGAAAAAAATGCCGAGGAAATAATCGGATATATCGACCGGGATTTCGGAGGAAAGGTGCTGCTCATAGGCGGATTGTCTCTCGGCGCGCAGATACTTCTGGAAATTCTGTCGCAAAGAAGCGATATATGTCGGTATGCCATAGTTGAGAGCGCTCTTGCCTTTCCTCTGAAAGCGGAAAATACGTATATCCGCCCTGCGGTAAAAATGAGCTATGGACTTATTTCAAAAAGATGGTTCTCAAAGCTGCAGGCAGCTTCTCTGCGGATGCCCGAAGAATTTTTTGAGGATTATTACCGAGATTCCTGCGTCATGACCGCAGATGACCTGATATCTGTCCTTGAAGCCAATACGGCATACAGCTTAAAGGACGGCTTGAAAAGATCGCAGGCAAAGGCGCTTGTTTTGTGCGGCGGCAAGGAAAGAGGGGCAATAATAAGATCTGCCCGTCTCATTGAACAGGCAATCCCCGATTGCTCCTTAGAAATGCTCCCCGGCTTATATCACGGAGAATTTAGCCTCGGCAGACCCGATGAATATGTGAAACGGGTGGAGGAGCTTATTGGAAAAAACTGCGAGCATAAATAAAGCTTTGACAAAGTAACTTGATGATATGCTTTTATCGCACATTCCAAAACGAAACGGAGATGAGCAAATGGGCTTTTGCGGCACTCAGTATATTAACGAGATGATGTTCTGGTTCTTGGCGGCGCTTATTACTTTGGCGATGTTTGCCGTAAGCTTATTATGGATAAAGCACAATAGGAACACCAAAAAGAAGACGACCACCTCTGTAATATCAGCTTCCGTATCGGCACTTCTTGCGGTATATCCGGTAACAGCATTTGTCATCCTGTTCCTTAACCCTCCCGGTGTACAGCGGTTAGACCCGATGGTGGATCTCACGGGATACGATTATAATTATTGCAAAACATACTATGCCGAATATTTTGAGCTTTCGGTCTCGGGGGAAGAGTATTCCGACGAATATCCAAAGGGAACGATAATCAGGCACGAGCCTCGTGCGAAAGTGCCCATAATAAGGGGAAGCTCCGAGGTAAGGTGCGTTGTGAGCAAGGGCGTGCGGCAGGTCGCCGTCTGCAATGTGATAGCCCTTAATGTCGAAACGGCGGAGAAGATGTTAGCGGCAAACGAGCTTGAATATGAGATAAAATACGAGCCTTCGGAGGAATACGAAGAAGGAATTGTAATATCTACCGAGCCCGAACGGAATACGGAAGTGCCTGTAGGCTCCACAGTCACCCTTTATGTAAGCGGCGGAAAAGAATAAAGTAAAATGCCTCCCTCGGGTTCCCGAAGGAGGCATTGCATATTTATGCACTAAATAAGCTTTTGGGTTTATTCTTTAAAATACGGCAAGCCGCTTCTATAAAAAGAATAGCGTATTGATGCACCTATCGGCGCGGAAACAAAGTCGACAGTCCATACAAACATACAGCGCGACTTCGCCGCGGGTCGTCACCCGCAAATTATGATTTAGCAGGCTGATACAAAATCTATCGGCGCGGAAACAAAGCCGACAGTCCAAACAAACACACAGCGCGACTTCGCCGCGGGTCGTCACCCGCAAATTATGATTTAGCAGGCTGATACAAAGTCTATCGGCGCGGAAACAAAGCCGACAGTCCAAACTAACACACAGCGCGCCTTCGCCGCGGGGCGCCCCCCGCCCGTCACCCGCTTGCCGCTGCTGCCGCGCGCCTGTGCTCGGAGTCCTCGATCTTCTGACCGAAAATATGCTCAAGCACGATAGACAGACTGTTTTCCATATCGCCGATATCCACGAAATAAACACGTCCCAGAATACCGTCCTCGTTTCTGAAGCATATCTCTCGGCGGTCCTCTCTCATCTCACGGGTGAGGGGATATATGTAGCAGACCGATTGCGATTTGTACATTTCAAGCAAATTATACAGATCGTATATATCTGTCTGCAAAATGCCCATATTTTCATCATCGGAGGAAAGCTCCTGCCACTTTGAGTCAAAAACAACTCTCATACCGTCCGAACGGCTGGTCATAACTGCGAGAGCCTGTGCGCTGTCGCGGGGCATGGGACGGTTGAGTCTCGGGTAACGCTTTTTCTGCAGCTCGATCTTGAAGCGCTGGTTATCGAGCATACGTCCGATGCTGTAGGCGGTGTAGCTGTCAAAAAGCTCGCCTGAGGGGAATATTACGGCATATGCCACGTTTCTGCCGCTTGTTACCGTAACATATCGGCTGAGCAGGAAAATTTCAGCCCACCTGAGAGCATTTCCGTAGCCTGCCATACTTCTGTCGAGTACGGAAGCGGCAAAATCCTGCTTGTAGTTCATTGAATACTCCACGCCGTCGAAATTAGCGATAAGGGAATCCAGCTTGTTTCTGCTTCGGGCGGAGGAGGTGATGTTCCTGAGATATTTGAGGGTGGATTTGATAAGCCTGTTCTCGGGGCGGTCAATGGTGAACACATCGTACTGAACGAAGAATTTGTCCTTGTGGGCGAAATTCTTTGTTGCGTGCTTTGCGTAAACCACCTTGCCCTTCAGAAAATGCTCGTTTTCGATTATAGGCTGATAGCTCTGCTTCAGTCCGTTACGTACAATACCCGAGACCTCGTTTATGAATGCAAGGATAAATGACTCGAAAACATTAAGATTTTCGGCAGCTCGTGTGTTCAGGTTATAGTTGGTGAGGGGCAGATTTCTCATTGATTTGAGCATATTCAGAAAAACTCTCTTGCTTGAGATCTCTTCGCCCTTGCTGTTTTTTGCGGACAGCATGGGCAGGATCTCTATCTGTGTGCCGTCCTTGAATACCAGAGCGCCAACGTATCCGCCCGCACGGAGAATACGGTTGTTTCCCTCTCCCTCGGCGGACAGCATATAGCTGTTTATGCCTCGGGGGTCGGGCATCTTCTTGTCATACACGAAGGATTCCAGCATTTCAAATATATCGGGGGGAATGGCAACGCCGCCCTCTACATCGGACAGCCCGTCAATTTTAAAGAAGTTATTTTCCTGCAGCTTATATCGGTCTCTTTTGCCCATATGCCGCCCTCCTGTGCGCAGTCTGAAAAATAAGGGGCATTTGCCGCATACGGCAGCTTGTTTGCCCCTTATCCGTTAATTATAGAATTATTACAGCAGCTTTCTGTAGGAATTTATATTCCAGAAGGCAGCCTCATTGATCTCGTAGGTATCGTCAACATCGAGGAAAAGCTCAACGTTTTCGCCGAAGGTCTTTTTGTAATCGATTGCCAAAGCCTTGACGAACTGCTCCTCAGGCTCCTTGTTGTAATCGCCCAGCACCCAGCGTATCTTCTGATAGTCGCCGTAGAAATACTCCTGGAGAAGGGGAACGATGGCATTTTTGAAGATGGAGCCCAGACGCTGGATAGAGGGGTCTGTTCTGAGAGCCATAAAATAAGCGTGTCCGATGGTATGCTCTCTGTCGCAGAGTATCTCAATTCTCTTGTTGATGGTGGTAAGAAGGGCTTCGATGCTTACGTCCTCAACATATGTATCGTGGAAAAGCTCGGGCTGGGGGAGCATTTCAACGAAGTCGAAACGACGTCTGATAGCCGTATCCAGAAGGGCGATGGAGCGGTCGGCAGTGTTCATGGTGCCCACGATATAAACGTTTCCGGGAACGCCGAATGGCTCCTGGGAGTATGCAAGTCTTACCTTTACCTCCTCGGGCTCGCCCAGACGCTTGGAGGGCTCGATAACGGTGATAAGCTCACCGAATATCTTGGAGATATTGCCTCGGTTTATCTCGTCGATGATGAAAACGAAGCGCTCGTCGGGGTGCTCAGACGCCTTCTGGCAGAACTCACGGAAGATACCCTTGTCTACAACGTAAACCATTTCCTTTTTACGTGTACGCTCGCCGCGCTCGTTCATTGTTTCGAGAAAGACGGGCTTGATACCCTCGATAAATTCCTCATAGCCCATGGACTGGTGGAAGGTGGTAAATTCGATCTGACCGAAGCTGTTTTTCAGCTCGTTGTAGCGGTCAAGCATGGAATTGTAGTCCTTTTTCATAACCGATTCAACGGGGATGTTGTAAATTATCGCCAGCGCATAATTGACGGAATTGTAAGTCTTACCTGTGCCGGGAGGTCCGTAGAGGATTATATTTTTTCCCATATTGATCCTTACCTTTCAAAGATTGATAACTAAACTTAATTATATCATAATTGCATTAAAAAATCAATATCAAAACTTATCTCCTTGTATATTCTGCACATTGAATAAAATAGTTCACATTTTTTTGGTAATATTAAAGCATTTAGGCAAAATACGGCAGGTATTTACACAAAAAAATAGCAGGGACAAAGCCCTGCTGTGCCAGATGAGATCACATAAAATGATATGTGTAGAACAAAAGAAAGGAGACAACAAAACGGATGTTAACATAGAAATATAAGAACTTAACATCATATATATTATAGCGCATAAATCCGATTTAGTCAATATCTATAGAACAACTTTTACATTTTTGGAGATTTGCACAATTTATCGGCATATCTCTTATACAAAATGTACTGCAAACAAGTTATTATACAGATCGTAACATTAAATAGATCTATTACATATATAATGCAGTTCAAGGCCGCATCAATTAGTTTGTTGCAATTATGATTATATCACAGCCTGCGAATATTGTCAAGTCGTGTAAACGTTTGAAAAAATAAAATATCGGACGATAATTTTGTATATTATTACCACGGAGCTTTTGCGGAAAAAAATCCCCTGCACGGGACGAGCCTGTGCAGGGGATACTTTTATCTGTTATAAAGCATTACTTGGAGCTCTTCTTAGCGATAAGAGCAGCAGCTGCAGCGGTAACCATTACGCCTGCAAGAGCAGCAGCGGAGGTGTTTCCTGTAGCTGTAGAAGTTGTTGTGGTATCTGCAGCGGGAGCCTCTGTTGCCTCAACAACAGCCTCGGTCTCCTCGGGAGCAGCCTCAGCAGCACCGCCGTTGGGGTCGGAAATTGTGAATGTTACCTCGATCTTCTCAGCAGCGGAGAAGGAAGCAGCGTCGATAGCGCCGTAGTGAGGATCGTTCATATCGCCTGTAAGACCGTAAGCGTTCTGGATCTCAATTCTGTAGTTGCCCTTTTCCTCGATATCGCCGTAGCAGATCTTCTCGGGGTCGAAGGGAACTTCAACGCCGTCAGCCTTAACGCTGTCGAGAGTAACCTCGAGATCAGCCAGGTCAGCATAGCCGCCGATGATATCAACGCAGAATACGTTTGCGCCGTTGGTAGCGGACATTGCGTTCTCAGCCTGAGTGTTGTCGAGAGAAACGGTGTATGTACCGGGTCCTGTGATGGTAGCGTCTGTAGCCTTGCCGGCATCCCAGTTGCCCCAGAGCCAGTCAATGTCAGTGAACATAAGGAATGCGGTATACTCGTAAGCGGAAGCGGTAGCAGCCGCTGCGGAGAGTGCCATTGCGGAAGCTGCAGCAACAGCTGCGATTCTTCTGAGTTTCATTTTGATCTCCTCCAGATTATTCTTTAAAATTGTTTTTTTGACAGTAAAATGCGGATAGCCGCAAAAATACTTATGAATACATTATACAATATTTTCCTAAAAAAATCTATATTCAAAACGCTAAATTTCAAACGTTTTCATTGTGCATTTTCTATAGATATGATAATTTGAAAATAAAAAAGTCCGCCTTCCGAAAGGGAAAGCGGACTCGGTTCCTGCATTTTAAGGCAGATTACTTAGCCTTCTTAGCAACGATAGCAGCAGCAGCGAGAGCTACGGGGATAACAGCCATAGCTACAGGAGAGTTGCCTGTTGCAGGGGAGGGAGCAGTCTCAACGGGAGCAGCCTCAGTCTCAACGACCTCGGGCTCAGTCTCCTCAACGGGCTCCTCAACAACTTCCTCTACAGTCTCGTCCTCGATAACGTCGCCTTCGCCGTCAAGACCCTCAGCCATAGCGGAGATGCCCATCATAGAAATAGCCATTGCAGAAGCTGCAAGAGCAGCAAGAATCTTCTTCATAATTTTTTTCCTCCAAACATTGATAGTGGTGCTTTTAGCATAGTCTTATTATAGCACAATTCAAAATGCACTACAACTATTATTATAACAAATTTTTTTCGTTATTTACTCGACAACTTGCACGATTTTCACAAAATCCGCAGAATAAGCAGGAAAATAATCACAATTCGGTTACAGCTGTAACATTTTGACTTTTGGCTTCAGGGCTTATAGACCGCAAGAGCCATATCAATATGAGGAAACGGCTTTATTGTGTCCCGTCCGCAGAAATACCGCTCTTCGATATCCGCAGGCGTGAGAAGCTCGTATATAAGGAAGCCGTGCTTTTCAAGCAGTCGGGCGAGGGTCAATTTGTCGAATGAGCTTTTCATAGGCTCACCCGCCGCCATTGCCATTGCCAGCATATTTTTAACTCGCCTGTCCGTACTGTCAAAAAGCCCCTCGTCTCCGAAATCAAAGACCAGCGAGCTGCCTTCGGAGCACAGCTTTGCAATGCTCTGCAATGTTCTGCCGATCTCCTCTTCGGACAGGTAATAGCTTACGCCAAGCCAGGAGAAAAATGACTTCCTGCCGCAGTCAAAGCCCGATGCGGGGAGCTTTTCGGACATATCCTCCGAGGACAGGTCAACGGGTACGAATTTCACGTTATCATTATATGATAATCCCGCGCGCTTTATCCGTTCAAGCTTGTCAGCCTGTGTGAGAGGGTGGTCGAGCTCGAAAACGGTGTGAGTTGAAACGAAGGCATTTTCCCTGAGAGCAAAGGTATCATACCCTGCGCCGATGATAACATACTGCTCCGTGCCCGTCATTGCCGCCGTTTTCAGGCTCTCCTCGCAGAATGCCGCTCTTGCAAGGGGCGTGGGCGCAAGCTGTGTGCTTACGATATATCCCAAAGCCTCGCTGTCCGACAGCTTTCCCGCAAGCTCGGGAGCAAAAAAGTCAATGCCGTCCCGCACATATTTCGCTATGCCCCCGTATTCCTCCTCAGTCATCAGCCTTTCGGCGGCGCTGTCAGAAAAAACAGGACGCTTTTCCGTTTTGAAATGATACGCACGCGCAAATGCAGACATAAGCGCTGTCATACTTGATCTGTTGTCCATATTTATCCTCCTTATGATACAATGATCGAACCGAAGATCTGCTTAAAGCCATGCTCGCAAAGCTCTGCTTCCGAAAGAGTAAGCTGTTTTCGGATAAATTCGCCCTTGCTCTGCACAAGACCGTAAAAGGCGGAAATTTCCGCCCAGAGAATGTATACCGTCAGCTCGGGGACAATATCCCCGGGGACATTTCCCGACCTTATGCCATCGTTTATTGCTCCGGTCAGAGCGCCGTTTATTTCCTCGCCCAATGCGAATATTCTTTTCACCGTTTCGGAGGGCTCGGGGATATCCGACGGCTTGAAGCCGTTTATTATCTCAGCCGCCAATGGGTAATTTATGTAAAAATCGCCCATTGCGCCAAAAATTTCCCTGCATCGCTTTTCAAAGTCGGTTTCACGGGAAAGGATATCCGTCACCGTGTCATTCAGCCCGGAAAGCCCCTCGCAGATAAGGCTGTGAAGAATGTCCTCCTTGCTTTGGAAATAGGCGTAGACCGTCCGTCTGCTGTATCCCGAGGCTGCGGAGATGTCCCCGATAGTCGCCGCTTCAAAGCCCTTTTCCGAAAACAGCACGGCTGCGCTTTCAAGAATTTTTTGTCTGTGGACTGCCGCAACGGCAGCGTTTTTGTTTTCTCTGCCCATAATATACTCCTGTTCTATTTAGTATACTTACGATATACTTGTATACTGCAAGTATACCATAAATTTATCTGTTTTGCAAGCAGACTGATGCGGAATTTACACTTTGTTCACATAAGCATATATATCGGCGGTGCTTCTGCAAAAAAATTCCGTAACGTCGAAATTTTTTTGAAAAAACCCTTGACAAAGGGAAAATAATGTGATATAGTATTATAGTC
Organism: Huintestinicola sp.; assembly: GCF_051882455.1. Lineage (NCBI taxonomy): Bacteria > Bacillati > Bacillota > Clostridia > Eubacteriales > Oscillospiraceae > Huintestinicola > Huintestinicola sp. The sequence goes on from NZ_JBJERV010000071.1 coordinate 15,298, forward strand.
GTTTAATGACAAAGCTATCATATTCTAAAGACAGCAGGTGGAAGTCAGGCTGCAACTATGACGACCGTAAATCCTGCCGAGGAAAGAGATCGCTGTACTATATGTCTGTACGCTCCTTTCCTGTACTGCAGGGAAAGGATTTTCTTTTTTATGAATGGGTAGCATAATTTTCAACTTTTTCGGAGGTGAAATTTTATGCCAAGCGCAAAGATTCTTGAATCCAAGAAGGCAAGAGCTGCCGAGCTCACCGAGCTCGTTAAGAACTCCTGCTCGGGCGTTCTCGTTGACTACAAGGGTATCACCGTTGAGGAGGATACCAAGCTCAGAAAAGAGCTGAGAGAGGCAGGCGTTAAGTACTTCGTTGAGAAGAACACTATGCTCCGCATCGCTCTCAAGGAGAACGGTCTCGAAGATCTCTGCGGCGTGCTCGAGGGTACAACTGCTCTCGCTGTATGCGAAAACGATCAGACTGCTCCCGCAAGAATTCTCGGCAAGTTTGCCGACGCTCACGATGACAAGTTCAACCTCAAGGGCGGATTTGTTGAGGGCGTTGTTTATGACGCTAAGGGCGTTGAGGCTCTTTCCAAGATCCCTTCCAAGGATGTTCTGCTTGCTCAGCTCGTTGGTTCTCTCCAGGGTCCCATGCAGAAGCTCGCAGCTACACTCAAGGCTCTCGCCGACAAGAAGGCAGAGGAAGCTGCATAAGCGTTGTTTTTATCGCTTTGCTCCACGGAGCAAAAATGTGGCTTGAAACAAAAATGTTTCTGAAACAAAATAAAATTTAAAGGAGATTATTATCATGGCATCTGAAAAGATCACTGCAATTTTAGACCAGATCGATGTTCTTTCTGTTCTTGAGCTCGCTGAGCTCGTTGAAGCTATCCAGGAAAAGTACGGTGTAACCGCTGTTGTTGCTGCTGCAGGTCCTGCTGCAGGCGCAGGCGCTGCTGCTGAGGCTGAGAAGACTGAGTTCGACGTTGTTCTCGCTTCCTTCGGCGACAAGAAGATGGACGTTATCAAGGCTGTTAAGGACGCTTGCGGTCTCTCCCTCAAGGAGGCTAAGGAGGCTGTTGAGGCTGCTCCCAAGACCCTCAAGGAAGCTGCTCCCAAGGCTGAGGCTGAAGAGCTCAAGGCTAAGCTCGAAGCTGCAGGCGCTACTGTTGAGCTCAAGTAATCTGAGTTTTGAACATATAACGCTTTTTGGCGGTGTCGATGAAAATCGGCACCGCCTTTTTTTTGGCGGGTGACGACCCGCGGCGAGCAGGCTGAGCCTGCAGCCACTCGTTCTATAGTTTTTTTGGTCGGCATACTGTCGGCTCGGTAACGATACAAATATACTGACCGATATATTCCGATTTATCAATCAGACAAACGCGTTACCGAACCTTATGCCCGCCAATCAAATGAATTAAAGTTCAGCCTGTCGCCTGTTTATCCAGCGTGCCGCTGTAGGCAGGCATAAATTCTTTCAGGAATTCCTCGGCTTCGGGGAGCTTCATCTCGTGAATGGCTTCAAGGGTGGACTTTTCCGCATCGGTAAAGTCGGAGTTGCCCATCTGCCGCTCTTCAACGCATTTTATCAGTGCCGAAAGCTTATCCGCCGCCTTCACAAGCTCCCAAAGCTCCCCTTCCTTTTCGGTATGACCGAGGAGCGGGCGGTAATACTCCCGCAGATCATCGGGAAGATAGGAGAGCATTTTCTCCTCCGCCATTTTTTCCACCTTGTCATACTCCGCGCGAATTTCCGAATTGTAGTATTTCACCGGGGTGGGCAGGTCGCCTGTGATTATTTCGGTCACATCGTGATACATTGCAAGCAGGGCGCAGCGCTGGGGGTCGATATTTCCTCCGAACCGCACATTTCTGTATAGGGCGAGAACATGGGCGATGAACGCCGTTTCAAGGCTGTGCTCGCTGATGTTTTCGGTTATGGTGTTTCGCATAAGTCCCCAGCGGTTTATATATTTCATTCGGGAGATTATGGCGAAAAATTTTTCCTCGTTCATTGTACTCATTCCTTTAATTGGTTATAATGAATCTTGCCTTCCGGGGTATTTTTATGTCCTTTCTGCGGGATAATATGTCTATAAATTTTTCCCGAAAGGATATGATATTATATGCAAAGCTCCCCCTGGGCATTGACCTCGCCTGTTGGTCGGTACACCGCTGTTTTTCTCGGCGGCGGCGTGCTTTATTCCCTTATCGAGATAGTGGCAAGGGGCTACACCCACTGGACTATGACCCTGACGGGAGGGGTGTGCCTGCTCATAATGTACCTGCGATATGCCCGTCACCCCGAGGACAGCATTCTTTTCAAATGCTTCTTCGGAATGTGTGTGATAACCTTTTTTGAGTTCACTGTGGGCTGCGTGGTGAATGTGCTGCTGGGGTGGGACGTTTGGGATTATTCCCATATGTATCTGAATGTGCTGGGGCAGATATGTCCCTCCTACTCCGCAGGGTGGTTTCTGCTGTCACTGCCCGTTGCACTGATATGCACAGCCGCAGGCAGTCCCGAAAGGCTGAAACCCGCGGAAAGCTAAAGGGCAGGCTTTTCGTATTTCCGCGTCACCTTTTTTCGCACGATGATGTAGCATATGAGATGGACGATTATTGTAAGTATCCACGAAATGGGATAGGACAGGAAAACTGTTTCCACTGTGTGATACTCGGGTATCTGAAAGACGGTGGATATCCACAGAAGGCGCAGTCCGCATACTCCCACGATGGAAACTATCATGGGCGGCACCGAATAGCCTATTCCTCTGAGCGCTCCCACAAGGACGTCCATTATGCCGCAGAGGGCGTAGGTACGTGAAATATAGCCGAGACGTATCATTCCTGCGGCAATGACCTCGGGGTTGTCGGTGTATATGCTCAGCAGGGGTTCGCCGAAAAACAGGGCGAGATTTCCCAGGGTAACTCCCACGACCGTAACGCAAATTTCCCCGCAGATAAGTATCTTATTGAGCCGCTTGTATTCTCCTGCGCCGAAATTCTGGCTCATAAAGGACAATGTCGCCTGATAGAAGGAGTTCATTGCCACATAGACAAAGCCTTCGATATTGGCGGCGGCGGAATTTCCCGCAACCATCACATTGCCGAAGAGATTTACCGAGGACTGTATCACCACATTGGACAGGGCGAAAACTATTCCCTGAAAGCCTGCGGGCAGTCCGATGTGCATTATGTTCAGAAGCTCCTGCTTATGGACGCGGAGCTTTTTCGGCATAAGCTTTATGGCTCCCGTTTCCTTCATAAGGCACCTGACCACCAGAAAGGCGGAAAGACACTCGGATATGACCGTTGCCAGCGCCACGCCCGACACGTCCATTTTAAAGACGATCACAAAAATCAGGTTCATGACCACATTCACCGCGCCTGCTCCCATAAGGTAATAGAGGGGGCGCTTTGTGTCGCCTATGGCACGAAGCAGGGCGCTGCCGAAGTTATAGACCATTGTGGCGGTTATTCCCGCGAAATATATCCGCAGATAGTCGGCGGCAAGGTCGATTATCTCCTCGGGGGTGCTCATGAGCCTGAGCATTTCCTTTGCACCGAATATGCCGATGACGGTGAGCACCGCTCCGCTTATAAGGCTGATGGTTATCGAGGTATGGACTGTGCGGCTGAGAGCCTCGTCCCGCTTTGCGCCGTAATTTCTTGCGGCTGTGACGTTTGCGCCTATGGACAGACCCATGAACAGGTTCGTCAGAAGGTTTATGAGCGATGTGGTGGAGCCTACCGCCGCAAGGGAGTTATCTCCCGCAAAGCGCCCTACCACCACTATATCCGCCGCATTGAAAAGCAGCTGGAGTATGCTCGAGAACATGAGCGGCAGTGTGAATATCAGCATCTTTTTCAGTATTGAGCCGCTGCACATATCCATTTCGTATTTTTTGGTATTTGACATATCTGTTGTCTCCAAGTAATGTTACTGAATATTACATATCAGGAAAAGCTTACCTCATAGCAGTAAAGCTCGCCGTTGGTTCTCGGCTCGCTGCCGCCATATTCGCTTATTCTTGTGAAGCTGCCGTTTTCATAAAGATATTCCCCGAAGGAATAGTTGTCTGTGATGATAAATTTTTTGCCGCATATCCACCCGCGGCGGGGGTGATATTCCTTGTTTTCAGCGGCAGGGCTTGCGATAAGAGCCTTGAGGATATCATCATCAAGAGGAACGTATTTCGCATAGCAGTATTTCTGAAGCTCGCTGCTGTAAAAAACGCATCTTTCAAAGCTGACACCGTTTTCGTCGGGTGAAGCAGCGGTCTCAAACCTCGGACTGCCGTTTCTTACGGAATAAATTTCCCTTGACATAATAAGATGGCTTTCATTGCCGTATAGGATAATACTCATATCGGAGATATCTTTCATAAAATACGCATCTGTGTCAATAAGCTGTGCCGTTTTGTCGGAGGACACGAAAACGGTGATGAGCTGTTCTGAGGTTTCTTCTCCGTTTCTGTAAAAATATCCCATATATGGCAGGCGCAGGGTGATAAAGGCTTCATTTGCTCCGTCCCCGTCAAAGTCCCAATATGCGGATGCGCCGAAAAGGGGGGATATCTCTCCCTCGGCAAAAAATGCGCTGTCGTAGGTATAGCTTTTCCCCTCGGCGTACTCGTTTGCATAGGAGGAAACGGGGAAGGTATAGGTATTGCCGTTTTTTGCGGCGTTTGATATCTGATAGGAAATTTTTTTGTATTCCCTGCTTTCCTTTGCGGCTTTTACGGCGGCGTTCAGAAGGCTTTCGCCCCCTGCGCTTATAAGCTCGTCGGGGGTGCGGTACACACCTTCCTCTGTTACAGTATATGGGGCGGCGTTAATATTCTCCGCTCCCGGGGAAACGGGCGGGGCAGCGCACATTTCCTCCGCGGCAATGAGATCCACGGAAATATATGCGCTGTTTTCATATCCTGTGTTTATTATTCTGTCGTTTGTGATGACAAAGCCGCCGTCCTCGTATTCAAGGGTGCAGCTGTTGTAAAAATCCCCGATACAGACATATTTTCCGCCGAAAACGCACATGACCTCCGACAGACTTTCAGGAGACTCAAGCCATTCGGGTGCTTCGGTGTGATCAAAATATTCTTTGATATCGTTTAAAACGGGAGAGGAGTATATTTCCTCAGCAAGCCCCTCGGGAGCTTCATCGGCGGCTATTTCCCTGTAGGCTTTGTCAATGTTATCCCATATCACAAGCCAGCTGCCGAAAGCCTGCGGAGCGCTTTCACACATTGCAAGCCCTTTCTTGTCGCCTATGAACGAAGCTTTGTGCACAAGCTCAGCTTTGCCGTTGCTGACGGCGTAAATTTCCGAAAAGGTTGTGATGTTATTACAGCCGAAGCTCAGCGCGGCGTGAGCAAAGCCATCATATCTGATAAGCCTTATATATCCGTCCACACCGCTTGTGAGAAGCTGCGCTTCTCCCGAGGAATTTACATAAACCGCGCAGTCATCCGTATAGCCGAATGTATTTTTTACATCGGGTATGGTCATAAGGATAAAGGCTTCCTTTTTGCCGTCCCCGTCAAAGTCGGAAACGGCTCCGCTTTTGAAGCTTGCAAGGGCGTGACCCTTTTCGTCAACCGCTTTTGACGAAAGGGAAAATATTCCTTTAATAGAAGCCTCCTCCCCGTTCGGGACGGAATAATAAAATACTCCGTCCTCTCCAAGTGCGGCGGTCCGGCAGATAAGTTCGTTTTCCTTGAAAAGCTCCGAATTTCGCACTGCGGCTTCTGCGGCGGCGAGCATTTCTTCGGTGCCCCCTGCCCCGTAAAATTCCGCAGCAGTGTAAACGTCCGCGGAGCTGTCAAAACACCAGCCGCAGAAACGTTCTGCATGATCCGAGGTATCTGCGGCAGAGGTGAAATAAGGCGCAAAGGAGACGGGAGCCTTTTCGGTCTCTGTTGTCTCCGGGGCGGTTTCATACGTCGTTTCGGTAAATGTGGTCTGAGATGTCACGGATATAGCCGCAGATGCTTCCGAAGCGGCGGTTTCCGTTGTCTGCACCGTTTCGGCTGTCTCTGCAGGTGCCGCTGCACAGGAGCTGAGCAGCAGCACCGAAATTGCCGACCATATCAAAGGTATTATCTTCATTGTAATTTTACCCTTAATAAAAGTATAAAAGATTACGAAACCATTATTCCGAAAATGGTGAGAGCGGTTTTGTCGCTGCCCTCGGAAAGCTTTATCTCAATGGTGTGCTTGCCTGTTTCCTTGCCGATAATGACCTGCTGAGGCTCGCCGTAATTGCCCCAGCCTCCCGAGAAATCTGCGTCAAGAACGGTCTTTCTTTCTCCGTCAACCAGGACATCGTATTTGCCGCCCTTGCCGTCGGTCTGCTTTAGGTAGAATATTCCCAGATTCTGGCATTCGATATCAAATTTAAGATATCCCTCTCCCTCGGTAACGAAATTGTCGGGGAAAAGCTCGGGGTAGACCTTATTGCCCGATATCTCAAAGCCGCTCAGTTCGGAAGCGCCTGCTTCGGAGGCACCGAGCATTGTCGCATTCTTGTAATAATCGGCGGTATAGGCGTCGGCGGTGAAGGCTGTGTCTGTATCGTCTATGTTTGCAAGGTCATCGTAAACGCTGTCAAGATATCTTGCAAGGAGCTGACCGATAAGGCTGTGTCCTGCATCGTTGGGGTGGATATTGTCGGGGGAGATGTCCTTCCAGTTAAGGGTGCCTGCGGCTACCTCGGGGTAGACCGCCTCACGGTAGCTGAGCATGGGCAGGTCGTAGGCAAGTCCTATTTCCTTATGCACGTCCTGTAAGCTGGTGCCGTCCTCCTGAGTGGTGAAAAGAAGGATAACGGCAGGGTCGCCCTCGGAGCTCAGTATCTTTCTTACAAGGCTGTCGTAGGAATACTTGTTCATTACCTTGTCGGTGTCGTTTACGGAAAACTCCACAATGACCACATCGGGCTTTGCGGAAAGGAGCTGTTCGTCCGCACGGTGAACGCCAAGGTAGGAATTTGTGCCGCCTATGCCTGCGTTCACATAGGTTATCTCGCTGTTCGGAAATTTTTCCGTCCAGTAGGTATTAAACAGCCCTGCATAGCTGTTTGCGGGGTTAGTGGCGCAGCTGCCCTGGGTGATGGAGCCGCCGATAACGCCTACGGTAACGGGCTCGCCATTTTCAGCCTTTTTCATCGCTGCGGCAAGGCGGGAGCGGTTTCCCTCGTTCAAAAGGGCACGTCTGTACATTTTATCCGTAAGACCCGCTTCAAGGTCAACAGGCTCGGTGGGGGTCAGGTCGGCTTCGGCGACTGTCTCCTCTGAGATGACAGTTTCCTCTGAGGCTGACATGGTTTCGGTTGCGGCTGCTTCTTCCGATTTGCAGGCGGTCATGCTTACGCACATAAGGAGCGCGGCAATGCCTGCGAGGATTTTTTTATTCATGGGTAAATTATCCTTTCAAATTTTATATGTATGTATATTATAGCACCTTTTATGACGGATTTCAAGGCTAAAAAAATCCTCTCACATAAAAAAATCCTCCGCAGCTATATCCGACTGCGGAGAATTTTTAGAACAAAATTTTCAAAAGGACTTGACAAATTAGCACAGATGTGCTATAATATAACTGTGCCCTTATCTTAATGTGGTGTAGCCCATAAGATACTCGTCTACTGCCTTTGCTGCCTCTCTGCCCTCTCTTATTGCCCACACAACGAGGGACTGTCCGCGGTGCATATCGCCTGCGGTGAACACCTTTTCAACGTTGGTCTTGTAGGTATCGGGAGAAGCGGTGGCTACGTTGGTCCTGGGGTTAAGCTCTACGCCGAATGCGTCGGCGATGTATTTTTCCGTGCCTAAGAAGCCTGCGGCGATGAGGACCAGGTCTGCGGGGATAATTTCCTCGCTGTCCCTTACCTGCTCCATTTTGGTCCTGCCTGTGGCTTCGTCCTTTACGGGCTGGAGACGTATGGTCTCGATGGAGTTTATATTGCCCTTTTCGTCCTTGATGAACTGCTTTACGGTGGTCTGATAAATTCTGGGGTCTTTGCCGAATACTGCTATAGCTTCCTCCTGACCGTAATCCGTCTTGTTCACTCTGGGCCACTCGGGCCAGGGGTTGTTGTCGGCTCTTGTGTCGGGGAGCTTGGGCATCATCTCAAGCTGGACTACGGATTTGCAGCCGTGACGGATAGCTGTTCCCACACAGTCGTTGCCTGTGTCGCCGCCGCCGATAACGACAACGTTCTTGTACTTTGCGCTGATGTAGTAGCCGTCGGAGAGGTTGGAGCCCATCAGGCTCTTGGTGGTTGCCTTGAGAAAATCCACCGCATAGTAAATGCCGTTGGCGTCACGTCCCGGAGCTTCGATATTTCGGGGATTGCCCGAGCCGCAGCAGAGCACCACTGCGTCATATTTCGAGGTAAGCTCCTCGGCGGTGATATCCTTGCCGACGTTCACCTTTGTTTTAAACTCAACGCCCTCGGCTTCCATAAGCTTGATCCTGCGGTCAACGACAGATTTTTCAAGCTTCATATTGGGTATGCCGTACATAAGCAGTCCGCCGGGGTGGTCCTCCCGCTCGAATACGGTGACCTTATGTCCGCGTCTGTTAAGGCGCTGGGCTGCGGCGAGACCCGAGGGTCCCGAGCCTACTACCGCTACGGTCTTGCCCGTTCTCACAGAGGGGGCGGAGGGCTCCATCAGACCGTGGGAATAGGCATATTCGATGATGGAATACTCATTCTCCTTGACGGTGACGGGGTCTCCGTTAAGTCCGCAGGTGCAGGCTTTTTCGCAGAGGGCGGGGCATACTCTCGAGGTGAACTCGGGAAAGCTGTTTGTGAGCAGCAGTCTGCGCGCCGCTTCTTCCATACTGTCGGTGTAGATAAGGTCATTCCACTCGGGACAGAGGTTATTGAGGGGACAGCCCGACACCATTCCGTTGTGAAGGGGCTTGCCGTACTGGCAGAAGGGTACGCCGCAGTCCATGCAGCGGGCTGCCTGCTTCTTTCTTGCCTCCATATCAAGGGGGGTGTGGAACTCGCGGTAATTTTTTATACGCTCGAGGGGTTCAAGTCCCTCGTTTTCGGTTCTTTTATACTCTAAAAATCCTGTTGATTTTCCCATAGTTAATCATTCCTTCCTTTCTGTTTGTTACTTGGTGTTCTCATAGAATGCGGAGATACGCGCGTCGTCGGGGTTCATGCCCTCGGCGGTGAACTTCTTTATGCTGTTCATCATCTTCGCATAGTCGTGGGGAATGATCTTCTTGAATTTGGGAAGATATTCGTCAAAGTTATCAAGTATCTCTCTGCCTCGTACGGAGCCTGTTGCCTGCGTATGCTCCTCGATGAGGGAGCGAAGCTCGCTTATATCCTCCTCCTCGGTGAGCTTGGAGAAGCCTACGAGAGCCTTGTTGAGCTTGGTGTAAAGGTCGAATTCCTCGTCAAGGACATAAGCGATACCGCCGCTCATTCCTGCCGCAAAGTTCTTGCTTGTTTTTCCGAGAATTACCGCACGTCCGCCTGTCATATACTCGCAGCCGTGGTCGCCTACGCCCTCTACTACTACTGTTGCGCCCGAGTTTCTTACGCAGAAGCGCTCGCCTGCGATGCCTGCGATGAACGCCTTGCCGCTTGTTGCGCCGAAGAGTGCAACGTTGCCCACGATGATATTGTCATCGGCTCTGTACTTTGCCTCCTTGGGTGCATAGAGCACAAGCTTTCCGCCCGAGAGACCCTTTCCGAAGTAGTCGTTGCTGTCGCCCTCAAGCTCAAGGGTAAGTCCCTTGGGAATGAATGCGCCGAAGCTCTGTCCGCCCGAGCCGTGGCACTTGACAACATAGGTGTCGTCCTCGAGGGTGTTGTAATATCTTCTTGTTATCTCGGAGCCGAAGAGGGTGCCGAGAGTTCTGTTAAGGTTATTTACCTTGATATCTATGGTCTTGGGCTCCTTCTTCTCAAGTGCCTCAGCCATTGCGGGGATTATCACCTTTTCATCGATCGTTTCCTCAAGCTTGAAATCGTACACGTCCTCGGGAACAAAGTGAGAGGGTGCGTCGGTGCCTGCATAGGGATTTGAGAGAATTTCCGACATATCTATCTTTGCTGCCTTGCTGCCTGCGGGGAAATCCTTCTTTACAAGGAGGTCGGAGCGGCCTACAAGCTCGTCAACGGTGCGTATGCCAAGCTTTGCCATATACTCACGCATTTCCATTGCCATAAAGCGCATGAAATTAACGATATACTCGGGCTTGCCCTTGAAGCGCTTTCTGAGCTCGGGGTTCTGGGTTGCAACGCCTACGGGGCAGGTATCAAGGTTGCAGACTCTCATCATCACGCAGCCCATTGTTACCAGAGGAGCGGTGGCAAAGCCGTATTCCTCTGCGCCCAGCATTGCGGCGATGACTACATCTCGTCCTGTCATCATCTTGCCGTCTGTTTCGATAACGACTTTGGAGCGCAGACCGTTCATAATAAGTGTTCTGTGAGTTTCCGCAAGTCCCAGCTCCCAAGGGAGACCTGCATTGTGAATGGAGCTGCCGGGTGCTGCGCCTGTGCCGCCGTCATAGCCCGAGATGAGCACAACGCCTGCGCCTGCCTTTGCAACGCCTGCGGCAATGGTGCCTACGCCTACTTCGGATACAAGCTTAACGGAAATTCGTGCGTCCTTGTTGGCATTTTTCAGGTCATAGATGAGCTGTGCCAGGTCCTCGATGGAGTAGATGTCGTGGTGAGGGGGAGGGGAGATAAGAGCCACGCCGGGAGTGGAGTGACGGGTCTTTGCTATCCAGGGATATACCTTCTTTGCGGGCAGATGTCCGCCCTCGCCGGGCTTTGCGCCCTGTGCCATTTTTATCTGAATTTCCTTTGCGGAGGTAAGGTATTTCGATGTTACGCCGAAACGTCCCGAAGCTACCTGCTTGATAGCGGAGCATTTATCCTCCGGCATTCCTGCGGTAATAATTCTTTCAAGGTCCTCGCCGCCCTCGCCGCTGTTGGACTTGCCGCCTATCATATTCATGGCTATTGCCATACATTCGTGGGCTTCCTGTGAGATGGAGCCGTAGGACATTGCGCCTGTTTTAAAGCGGTGCATAATGCTCTCGACGCTTTCTACCTCGTCGAGGGGTATGCCGCCGTCGGGGGCAAATCTGAAGTCAAGAGTGCTTCTGAGGGTGAGATTTCTCTCCTCGGCGTTAAGATACTCGGAATATTTCTTGAAAAGGCTGTAGTCGTTTGTCCACGCTGCCTGCTGGAGAAGATGTATAGTCATGGGATTATACATATGCTCCTCCTTGCCGCTTCTGGACTTATGGCTGCCTACGCTTTCCATTGCGTCGTTAACGGTAAGGTCTCTGGGGTCGAATGCGGCGTCGTGGCGGGCAATTACCTGCTCGCTGATATCATCGAGGTCAATGCCGCCCACTCTGCTGACGGTATCGGGGAAGAACTCGTCGCAGACGCTCTTTGAGATACCCAGAGCCTCGAATATCTTACTTCCCTGATAGGACTGAATGGTGGAGATACCCATTTTGGAGGCGATCTTTACAATGCCGCTGACGATTGCCTTTACATAGCAGTTAAGAGCCTCGGTGTATTCCTTGTCGATTGCCTTGCCGGAAGTAAGCTCATAGAGAGTATCCATTGCAAGGTAGGGGTTAACGGCACTTGCTCCGAAGCCGAGAAGCGTTGCAAAGTGGTGCACCTCGTAAGGCTCGGCGGTCTCCACGATTATGGAGATAGCGGTGTTCTTTCTGGTCTTAACAAGGTAATTTTCCAGAGCTGCCACTGCAAGGAGAGAGGGGATAGCAAGGTGATCCTTGTCTACGCCGCGGTCGGAGAGGATAAGGATAGACGCGCCCGTTTCGTGTGCCTTGTCTGCCTGGGTGTAGAGGCTTTCGATAGCCTGTCTGAGGGTGGAGGAGTCCTTTTTGTAGAGCATTGAGATGTCCGCGGTTTTAAGACCCTCAATATTTGCGGTGCGAATTTTTAAGAGGTCAAGGTTTGTAAGAACGGGGTTCTTTATCTGGAGCACGCGGCAGTTTTTCTCGTCCTCCTTGAGGATATTGCCCGAGGTGCCCAGATATACCGATGTATCGGTGATGACCGACTCTCTGATAGCGTCGATGGGGGGATTTGTTACCTGTGCGAAAAGCTGCTTGAAGTAATCAAAGAGAGGGGGATTTTTCTTTGAGAGAGGGGGAATGGGAGTATCTACGCCCATGGCGGCGGTAGGCTCGGAGGCATTGAGAGCCATGGGTATCATTGTGCTTCTGATAGCCTCGTATGTATATCCGAAGGCGTGCTGGAGTCTTTCAAGCTCCTCGCCCGAATATCTGAGGGGCTTTTTATTGGGGATATTGAACTCGTGGAGAGAGTAGAAATTGTGGTCGAGCCACTCGCCGTAGGGCTGTCTCTTGCTGTAGTAGTCCTTTATCTTCTCGTCCTCGATAAGCTCGCCCTTTACGGTGTCTACAAGGAGCATTTTTCCCGGGTGGAGACGTTCCTTTTTAACTACCGTCTCAACGGGGATATCAAGTGCGCCTACCTCGGAGGAGAGGATAAGATATTTTCCGCCCTTGTTATCGTCGGTGATGTAGTAACGGGAGGGGCGGAGTCCGTTTCTGTCCAGAACTGCTCCCAGCACATCGCCGTCGGAGAAGATGATGGAGGCAGGGCCGTCCCAGGGCTCCATCATTGTTGCATAATACTGATAAAAGGCTCTTTTTTCACGGCTCATGGTGGTCTGGTGCTGCCAGGGCTCGGGGATAAGAGTTATTACCGCAAGGGGCAGATCAACGCCCGACATTGTCATAAATTCAAGGGTATTATCGAGACGGGCGGAGTCGGAGCCTGTTACGTCAAGGATAGGAACGATGTCCTTCATTCTGTCGCCGATATAGTCAGACTTTAATACGGACTCGCGGCTGAGCATTTTATCCACATTTCCCGTAATGGTGTTTATCTCGCCGTTGTGGACCATCATACGGTTGGGGTGGGAGCGCTGCCAGCTGGGGTTGGTGTTGGTGCTGAAACGGGAATGAACGATGCCTATTGCGCTGTGATAGTCCTCACAGTCAAGGTCCTTGTAGAATTTTCTCAGCTGGTCTACAAGGAACATTCCCTTATATACTATTGTACGGCTGGAGCAGGAAACTACATAGGTTTCCTTGTCTGCCTTTTCAAATACCATTCTTGCGATATAAAGCCTTCTGTCGAAGGGAAGTCCCTTTTCGCAGTCAGCGGGCTTTTCGATAAATGCCTGATAGATGTTGGGCATACTTTCAAGCGCCTTGGAGCCTAATACGGAAGGCTCTACGGGAACCTTTCTCCAGCCGAGAAATGTGAGCTTTTCATCGGCAAGCACCTTTTCAAAGGTCGCCATTGACTTTTTAAGCTTATCCTCGGACTGGGGGAAGAAGAACATGGCTATTCCGTATTCCCTCTTGCCGCCTATCTTTATTCCTTCCTCGGCGCATACCTTGGAGAAGAAGGTGTGGGATATCTGGAGAAGTATTCCAACGCCGTCGCCTGTTTTTCCCTCGGCGTCCTTTCCTGCGCGGTGCTCGAGAGTTTCTACGATCTTGAGGGCGCTGTCAACTACCTTGTAGTCTGCCTCGCCGTTCATATTTACCACTGCGCCTATTCCGCAGTTCTCGTGCTCGAAGCGGGGGTCGTAAAGTCCCTGCTTTGCGTATGGTTCCTGTACTCTGTAGTTGTCCATAGCCATTACTCCTTACTTTCTGCTGTACTCTATTAAAGCCGTGACCCTCCCTGAAAGATACCGGCTTTTTCGGCATATTATAATTCTATCACAGGAAATCTCCCTTGTCAATACAATTTTGCAAGTTTTTATAAAAATCTTGCATTTTGACTTGAAATATCATACTTTTAAGGGGATTTTTGCTCATTTTATGAAAAAGATATAAAATGATGTGTCAAATTTGCGGCTCAAGGGGCAAAAAAATTGACCCGAAGGCTGTTCGGCTTTCGGGTCGGGTGACTTTATATTTACAAAATGTATTATATATAAAGATATTACTCGGAGTATTTTGAGTCGATGCCCAGATATTCTTCTAATGTAAGTCCGCTGTCGTACACCTTTTTGGCGGTATCCACCCCAAGGTATCTTATATGCCAGGGCTCGTACATATATCCCGTTTTGCTTTCGCCGTTTTCGGGGTAGCGGATCAAAAAGCCGTATTCGGCGCAGTGTACCTTTAACCAATCGTATTCGGCGGTGTCGGCAAAGGAGATGTCGATGGTGTTGAGGTCAAAGGCAAGCCCTGTCTGATGCTCGGAATGTCCCGGGCGGGCGGAATATCTGTCTGCCTCCGACTTGCCGCTTTTTTTAACGTATCTCTCGTAAAGCTCCGTCTGATATTCATAGGAGCGAAATCCCGAGGATATGTAGATATTGAGCCCCTCTGCGGCTGCTGCGGACTGCATTCTGTCGAAGGCTGCCTGTGCGTCGGGGTCTACTCCCGGGGCATAATCGGCGGGAAGGGAATAGGTCTTATTGGCGATGAGTATGCCGTCAATGTAGGTAAGCTGTGAGCTGCCTGCTGCTTCTGTTTCCGCAGGCGCGGGAAGGGCGATGACGGTGACGCGCACCTCCGCATATACATTGGGAGATACGGCGGACTGCACCTTTATCACACATTCTCCCTCGGACAGGGCGGTGATATTGCCTATATCGTCAACACGGGCTATGCTCTCGTCCGAGCTGCTCCATATTTCCGATCTATCATCGGCGTCCTCGGGGTACATGGTCACCCGGGGCATGGAGCTTTCGCCCGGTCTCAGGGTTATCTCGTAATATGTAAGCTCTATGGCGGTTATTTCTTCACTGTCATGAGCTTCTGTGCCCTCTGATGTGACGGTGACATTCACTTGTGCATATACATGGGGACACACAGCCGACTGCACCTTTATCACACATTCTCCCTCGGACAGGGCGGTTATATTGCCTTTACCATCTACCTCGGCTATGCTTTCATCGGAGCTGCTCCATATTTCCGATTTGTCCTCGGCGTCCTCGGGATACATGGTTACCCAGGGCATGGAGGTCTCGCCCGGCTCAAGAGTTATCTCGTAATATGTAAGCTCTATATCGGTTATTTCTCCGTCGGCAGGGCTTTCTTCGGTCTGAACGGGCAGCTCTATGGGCGGTTCCTCGGAGTCTGCCCAGGTCTCGGCAGGCTTTGTGCTCTCGGGGGCGATGGTCTCATCGCTTATGGGCTCGGAGGCTATGACGTTATCGCCTCCTGCGGGGAGTGCGTCCGTTTCGGCGGGTACGTCCTCAACGGAGCTGCAGGCGGAAAGTGTGAGGGCTGCCAGTATAACGGCAGAAATTTTATTTCTTTTCATTTTATGTATCCTTCTTTTTTTATGGGTCATTCTGCGGAAGATGTGCTTTCGGCGCTTTCCATATAGTCGTAATTTGCCTCGTCTATGGGCAGGGGCTGCACATCGGGTGTGGGGGGCAGGTCAAGACCGTCTATGCGGTGCTCGGCAAGGAAATTTGTCCAAAATTCAACGGCATGGTCGTAATTTACCTGCATTTTTTCCTTCTTCATTCCCATTGTATCCACGGGCTTTCTGAATGAAACGTAAAGGTCGGTATCGTCTACAGCGTCCGCCCCGAGCATATCCATAAAGTCGGTCCCTGCAAGGCGGTAGCCTATTTCCTCGGCGTAGGGGTCATCGGGGAATATCTCGCGGCAGTCTGCGAAAACGTCCTCAAGGGCGCCTATGGACTGATATGCGTCCTTATCTCCGATTATCATTACCACATTGCCCGACTGGAACTCGCCGATAAGCTTTGTGCGGTCGCCCTGGGCATAGTAAAGGGACGCCATTGTATCATCGGCATAGCCTGTGGGGACATAGTAGAGACGGGCAAGAGGCTCTCCGTCACCGTTGTAGTCGGGACAGTATTTGCTCCACTGCTCGGTAAGCTCCCCCGAATAGTAGCTCATATCAAAATCGGCGGCTATGTACATTGCCTGCACATCGGGGCGCTCCTTGCGGATAAAATCGTATACGAGGAATATCACAAGGGCTAAAAACATTGCTCCTACGATTATTAAGGCTTTGTTATGATAAAAAAAGTTGCCTATCTTTTCCCATACGGTATAGGTGCGGACTTCCTCGGGGGCGGTCTCTATATCCTCCTCGGATATAACGCCCTGTCTGAGCTTCATAAGCTCTATGCGCTCCTGTCTGAGCTTGTCCTCATAGGCTTTGCGCTGCTTTTCCTCACGCTTTGCACGTTCCTCGGCTATGCGGGCTTCTTCGGCAAGCTCCGCCTTCCTGTCGGCGGCGTCTATCTCGCGGACTGTCTGCAAAAAGGACTTTGGCTTTCCCGCTTTTTTATCCTTGCTTTCACTGCCTTCATTTTCGGGCATTTTTTCCTTATCTTCCATTTTGCACCTCTTAGAAATAATATAAAAAAGGGGAACGCTTTGCGCCGTTCCCCCGTATTTGATTTTTTATGTATATTTACATTATATCACAAGCCGCAGGTTTTTGCAAGGGGTAATTTAAAAAATAGAGTATATGATAAAAACACCCCTCTCCGCCGAAGCGGAAAGGGGTGGGATATGATAGTCTGTGAAACCTCGGAGATCAGAGTCCGAACTTAGCCACCATATTCTTAAATTCGGCAGAAGAAGCAAAGCCCTTGAAGACCTGCTCTCTGGTCATACCATTCTTCATTC
>NZ_JBJERV010000072.1:0-7166 GCF_051882455.1 Huintestinicola sp.
TTTATCATGCCTTGATAGCGTCGATTCTTACCTTAGTGTAGGGCTGTCTGTGACCCTGCTTCTTGTGAGAAGAGCCCTTCTTTGCCTTGTAGGTGAAAACAGTGATCTTCTTGGACTTGCCATTCTTGATGACCTTAGCCTCAACTGCTGCGCCTGCTACGTAGGGTGCGCCTACGGTGAGGGAGCTGTCGTTGTTTACGGCGATGACCTTGTCAAAAGTCACGGTCTCGTCAGCGTTTGCCTCGAGCTTCTCGATGAAGATCTCATCGCCCTCCTTGACCTGATACTGCTTTCCGCCTGTTTCGATAATAGCGTACATTTTCGGCACCTGCCTTTTCCTTAAAACTCGCTGTTACAGGCGGATATCTCCGCTTTATGCGGAATATCGCTTGTCTGCCCGTTCCATGCGGCAGAATTTATTATATCACATTCTTTTCCTTTTGTCAAGGCTTTTTTCAATATTTTTCGTTATTTACGGGAGTTTTCGGAATAATATTATTTCTGCACGAAAATCTGCCTTGAAGTTGTAAAATGTAACAAAAGTTCTATGTTATTTTTGGAACATTTTTTCTACTAATTACCATTGCAAAATGTTTGTTTTGGGTGTATAATATAAAAAAGAGAACATTTAATTCGTTTGGAAGGGTGATAGCTATGACGCACAGAACATATATTGCAATAGACCTTAAATCCTTCTATGCTTCGGTGGAGTGCGTCGAAAGAGGGCTTGACCCCCTGAACGCAAACCTGGTGGTGGCTGATGTGAGCCGCACGGAAAAGACTATATGCCTTGCGGTGTCACCGTCTCTTAAAAAGTACGGCATATCGGGCAGGGCAAGGCTTTTTGAGGTCACGGAGGCTGTGAGGCAGATAAATTTCGGACGGCGCGCCAATGCCCCCGGTCACACGTTTACCGGAAAATCAAGCGACGCAAAGGCGCTGGAAAGTGACCCGTCCCTTGAGCTTGATTTCATTGCCGCTCCGCCTCAGATGGCTCGCTATATGGACATAAGCACGAAAATTTACGGCATATATCTGAAATACATCGCCCCCGAGGATATGCACGTTTATTCCATTGACGAGGTGTTTATGGACGTTACCGATTATCTGGCGACTTACAGAATGACCGCCCGTGAGCTGGCGTCAATGATAATAAAAGATGTTCTTGACACAACGGGCATTACCGCTACGGCGGGGATAGGGACAAATCTGTATCTTTGCAAGGTGGCTATGGATATTGTGGCAAAGCACATTCCTGCCGATGAAAAGGGAGTACGCATTGCTGAGCTTGACGAAATGTCGTACCGCAGGCTGCTGTGGGGACACCGTCCTCTTACGGATTTCTGGCGTGTGGGTCCGGGTATCGCAAAGAAGCTGGAGCATTATTATATCTGCACCATGGGTGATATTGCGCGTTATTCCATAGAGAATGAGGAGCTGCTGTACAGGCTTTTCGGCAAGAATACCGAGCTGCTCATTGACCATGCATGGGGATATGAGCCCTGCACCATTGCGGATATCAAGGCATACAAGCCTTCTGCCAAGAGCATATCATCGGGGCAGGTACTGCAGTTTCCTCATGACTGTGAGCAGACCAGGCTCATTATAAAGGAAATGGCGGATATGCTTGCTCTGGACCTTGTGGAAAAGCGTCTTGCCTCAAATCAGATAGGTCTTACCATCGGCTATGATACACAAAATCTCAGGGACAGCGGCATAAGTCAGAGCTACAGCGGCGAGATAAAGACCGACCATTACGGCAGAAAGGTCCCCAAGGGCGTAAACAGCACCATAAATCTTGAACGCTACACCTCGTCGGCTCGGCTCATCACCGAAGCGGCAATGAAGCTTTTTGACAGGATAACAGACAAGAACCTGCTTGTCCGCAGGGTGACTATCGGCGCAAACAAGGTCATAAGCGAGAGCGATATACCATATGAACAGGCAGCGGAGCAGCTTGACCTTTTTACCGACTGTTTCGCGTTGTCCGAGCAGAGAAAGCGTGAGGACAGGGCGCTTATGCGCGAGAAAAATATGCAGACCGCCATTCTTGCCATAAAAAACAGATACGGCAAAAATGCCATTGTGAAGGGTATGAATCTGCAGCAGGGCGCAACGGCTATGGAGCGCAACAGGCAGATAGGCGGCCACAGAGCGTAAGGAGGGTCCGGATTGTACGGCAGCAACCATAAATATGACGATATTCTTATGCTTTCCCGTCCCATATCCGAGAAGCATATGCCTATGCCGAGACCTGACAGGGCGGCGCAGTTTTCGTCCTTTGCCGCCCTGTCAGGATATGATGAAGCGGTAGGGGAGACCGCAAGGCTTACGGACGGCCGCATTGAAATTGACGAGGACAGAGCCGCCGAGCTTAACGACAAGCTGAACATTTTGCGGGATAATCTTTACGAGCGTCCCGAAATAGCAGTGACATATTTTGTTCCCGACAGCAAAAAATCTGGAGGGAAATATGTGACATTCAGAGGCAATGCACGGGCTATTGACGAGTATGAAAGAACTATTATTTTTGTAAAGGGCGGACGTATTCCCCTTGATGATATTCTTACGCTGGGCGGAGATATTTACAAAGACCTTGCTTATTAAGTGCATCATACCTTCTGCTTTTCTTCCATAAAATCTCTGATCTTTTCGGCGTTTTCACAGCCTGCTTTATATCCCGTTTTCCAGTAACGCTCAAGCTCGGAGATGTCGCTCTGAAAGCTTACAAGTTTTTCGGAAGGACGGAAAACAAGGGCTTTGCCGCGTTTTTCAAGCTCTTTGCAAATCTCAAGCTGACGGTTATATATCTTGTGACGGATAAGGAGAGCTTTTTCCATATTAGGGAATTTCCTTTTGATAACGCCGCTCATGATCACATTGCCGGCGCCGCATTTTTTTACAAAGCCTTCAGGCTGGGTGAGAATTATGACCGCTTTATCGCAGCCGTCCTTAAAGGCGCGGCTCACGCAGATAGGGGAGGCAAGCCCCCCGTCGTAATATTTATTCCCGTCTATTTCAATAGGAGGGAAATACCCGGGAATGGCACAGGAGGCGCGGAGGGTCAGCCATTTGTCCGAGTCCGCAAGTCCGTCCAGACATTCAAGCTTTCCCGTTTCGGCATTGGTCACGCCCACGAGAAAGCGTCCCGTATAGCGGTGGTATTCCTCGTAATCAAAAGGAACAAGGCTGTTGGGTATCTCATCGTAAACAAAATCAAGTCCGAAAAGACTGCGGCATTTTTTATAATTTCCAAGTCCCATATAACGGGGGTCGCCGCGGTATTTGCGGAGTATCTCGATATTTCGTCCGAACTGCTTTGAAACGTAGGAGGCGGCGTTGGAAATCCCTGCGGACACCCCGACTATGTAGGGGAACTCTATATTTTTTTCGATGAGAGCGTCCATAAATCCTGCGGAGAACATTCCGCGGAAGGTCCCGCCCTCAAGCACAAGTCCTGTCATTTTTCTGCAAGTCCTTTCTTTTGGGATATACTTATTTTAACAGATTTTACGGGGATTGTCAAATTTTGTTTATAAGAACCTGTCTTTACAAGCATATACGCACGTCTTTTCGGCAAATTTTGCCTTGTCTTAGACAAAATTATGCTCGAAAATCCGCACACATTTCTTGTGAAGACAGGTTCTAACAGATATGCTATTGCTGCAGCGCACGATACAGGCAATGCAGATCACAGGAAAATTTTTACATTAAAATAATTTACAGTACATAATCCTATTGTAAATGTATGGTATTCTATAATATATAATTTGTGTGAAGGGGTCAGACGTATGCAGGGACCTGAGGAGTTTTGCCGTAAAATTGATATGAAACTCAGAAGAAGCGTTATTTCCACTTTTGCCGTGCTTTTCGCTGTTGTTTGCGGAGCTGCGGTGCTTATGTACAAATTTGCTCCCATTGACGATTTTATGGTGGATATGTTCATGGACGGCAGCGTTGGCAAAGGAAGCGGCGGAGATTTTTTGATGGCTATGGTGCAGTCTGACAGCAGCGGTACATTTTCCGTAACAGGCTCTGACCTTTCCGACGGCATTTTTACTGCGGTCATATGCGGCGAAAACAGAAGTGCAGAGGATATGGTCCTGACTCCCGCCGATATTATTGTTTATTCCACAGATGTTCTGAGCGGCGGACAGCCCGGTTTATGCAGGACGAATATGACTGAAAATGTTGTTATTCCTGCAGGCTTATCGGTTGAATTTTCTGTTTCCGCAGATGTTCCGGAGGGCTTTTCTTATGAGGAATGCAAGGTTTCGGTGATCATTTCAGCGGAAAGCTGCGGCAAAAAATACGGGCTTATGCTTAACTGAATTGTTGATTATCACTTTATGCTTTATGATATCTCACGAATCAATTGTGCAGTATCAACAAAAATTATTTTTAGCAAAAAAAAGGCTTGACTTTTTATGCTGAGTGGTGTATAATAAATAAGTCGCTTGAAGCTTTAGGCTTTAAGACTGAATATGGCGGTATAGCTCAGCTGGCTAGAGCACTTGGTTCATACCCAGGGGGTCGTAGGTTCAAGTCCCACTGCCGCTACCATTTTAAAAGCTGTCGTTCTTCGGCAGCTTTATCAGGCCCGTTGGTCAAGAGGTTAAGACGACGCCCTTTCACGGCGTAATCATGGGTTCAATTCCCGTACGGGTCACCAGTTCACTTGCTCGCAAACAACGTAGGTACGATGTTTGCGAGTTTTCTTTTTGTCTGAAAAATGGGCTTGTCCGCTGTTTGTCCGCTATTCGCTATTTTCTGTCCGAGCATACGCATTACGCTGTATGCTCTTTATTTTTATTGAGGAATCCGAATGCTTCGTCCATAGCCTCGGATACTCTTGCCTGTGCGGTCTGGAACTGATGGCAATATACGTTCAAAGTCGTTCCCGAGTTGCAATGTCCTAACGCACCCGAAACGGTGGTAACGTCAAGTCCTGCGGAGATAAGGGAAGATGCCGCAAAGTGGCGAAAGCTGTGAATACCATAAAAGGGCAGATCGTTCTTTTCGCAGAACTCTTTAAGCCAGCCATAAGGAGTCTGATTATTCATCTCCTCACCGTTCCACTTGGTGAACAGCCTGTCCGTTTCAACCCACTTATCACCCAGACGGAGTGCTTCTGCATCCTGCTCATCTTTAAGCTCACGAAGAATATCCATAATAAAGGGTGAGATCTTCAAGGTGCGCTGCGAACGCTTGGTCTTGGTAGTATCGGTGTAAGTTCCACGCTCGGCGGTGTAGTTGGAGGTGCGGCGGACGCTGATGATATTATTCTCGAAATCAATGTCCTTCCATTCAAGTCCCAACATCTCGCTGCGACGAAAACCGCTGTACGCAATAAGGAAAAAGAATGCCTTGTACTTGACAGGCTCGCCCATAATTCTTGTGAGCAGCAGCTCCATTTCTTCCTGAGAATAGATCTGCTTTTCCTTGACCTCTCCCTTAGGAATAACCACCTTGCTGCAGGGATTGTCGGAGATAAGCTCCATTCTCACAGCATAGCTGAATACGTCGGAAATAAAGCTGAGATTGTGACGTATTGTTTTCGGAGCAAGGGGCTTGCCTGTCTTTTCGTTTGCACCCTCTTTCGCAAGAGAGTTCACAAACGCCTGGAGCTGACGAACGGTTATCTTGTCGATACGAAGATGACCTATCGCAGGATAAACTCGATGCCTGAGCTGGAGCATACGCTCATATGTGGTACTGCGGAGATTGGGTTTTGCATATTCCTCAAACCATTCCTCTGACAGTTCCTCAAACTTGACCGCAGAAGCCTTATATCCATGCATACAAGCTTCCTCGAACATGACCGCCTGACGGTTAAGCTCCTTATCAATCTGCCGCTGCGTCATACCCGGTTCGGGTTTCCAGGTCATTGCCTGTTCCTTGTGATTTCCTTTTGTATCATAACCTGTGGAAACTCTTATCTGATAAGAATCCCCTCTTTTTCTGATAGTAGCCATAAGATTTATTCTCCTTAAATAAACATAGATTTTATGACATACTCCTGTATATTTATATTGTAACACTTTACTACCATAAAGTCAAGTATGTAATCAGAAATATGTCGGCATATAATGCTCATATTTTTGTTTATGATGTGATTCCCAGATATTCCAAAAGCGCCGCTTTGCTGATAAGTATTTTCCCACGCTTACCCTTGCCTGTTCGGATATACGGAATCTTCTCCTGCGCCACAAGCTGACGAATCGTATGCTCCGATAATCCTGTTACCGCTTCGGCGCACTCTTTGATCGTCAACATCTCAACGTGACTTTCGGGATTTTTCGCAGCAGATGATTTCTGCTGATTATCATTATCATCAACAAGCTGTGACAACAGCGCAACTATCTGCGCAATAATTTCGGTTTTGTTTTTCTCCATAAGTTTTCTCCATTTCTCTCAGAGCAACACATTGGGTCTGAGCTTTTTTATTTCTTTTTCGAATGTCTTGCTTATGTTCAAAAATCTGTCCTGCATATTTTTTATCTCAGGCAGATATTCGGATTTTTCTGTTTCTGCAATTTTTCTTATCTGTTCAAGAGAGTCACCGCAGTAACGAAACGCTCTTGTGATTTTTCTCAGTTCATAAAGATCATACCTTTTCATATT
Organism: Huintestinicola sp.; assembly: GCF_051882455.1. Classification (NCBI taxonomy): domain Bacteria; kingdom Bacillati; phylum Bacillota; class Clostridia; order Eubacteriales; family Oscillospiraceae; genus Huintestinicola; species Huintestinicola sp. Next base: position 6,625 of record NZ_JBJERV010000072.1, read on the forward strand.
TCCCTGAATTGCAATTTTGCGAATTAATCTTCCCTCGGACATTTTCAGATATGCAGCTTTTCTGCTGACAGCCTCATATTCACTTTTTGAAAATCTCAGATGACGCACGATATTTCTGCTCATGGAATTTCTCCCTCCCCAACAATTTCAGGAGTCGGAATACGGAACTTTTCTGTGTAACTTTCAAGAAAGTCAAGCTGTGTATTCAGCGCATTGATGTTTTTGGAACTGATTGTTCTGTGAGTGTTTATCTCTTTGGCAATAGCATTCATCTCGTTTCCCACCATTCTAAAACTTATCAAATTGTCATGAAGTGACAAAAGGTCATACCGGAGGATTTCGCCGTTCACAGCCATTCGGCGTATGTATTCGCAGACGCTTACATTGGATTTTTCCGCTTTTCTTCTGAGAATATCATCTTCCTTTTCGCTTAATCTGATATGCTTTTCTATATATCTTTTAGCCATAAATATTGCTATCTCCTTCCTAAATCAGGGGGCTGGGGATGTGCCTCAGAAACGATTTTGTGGGATACAAAATCT
>NZ_JBJERV010000073.1:0-6775 GCF_051882455.1 Huintestinicola sp.
TCAGGCTTTATGACAAGGTTTATCCTGCTGTTAGGGAGCAGATGAGCGAGCTTGCAGGACTGTAATGGAAGAGCTTGACATTATAACCTCCCGTGGAAATATCCACGTTTACAAGCAGGGAAACGGTGAAAAGAAGATAATTCTTCTCCATGGCAGCGGCTGCGACAGCGCAATGCTTTCCTGGCGTGAGGTAATGGGAAAATTTTCGGATAAGTTTACTGTTTACGCTCCCGACCAGCTTGGTTACGGAAAAAGCGACAAGCCCCAAAATATGGCGGGGGACAGCTTTTACGATATCCATATCGAAACGCTGAGGGAGCTTGCGGACAGCCTGGGACTTGAGAAATTTGCTCTTGCAGGGCTTTCTATGGGCGGCGCTGTGGCTATGGGCTTTGCGCTGAGGTACGGGGAAAGGGTCGCTGCCCTGTTTCCCGTTGACCCATGGGGAATTTCCGAAAAGATACCCCTCGGCAAATTTTCTTTATGGTACATTCACAAGACCGACCTTACATTAAAGCAGTTTCGGTGGATAGCCAATTCCCGTTTTATGGCAAAATGGCTTGCGTCATATGCCCTTATAGGTGACAAGAAAAATATCACAGATGAGATAATTGACGAGATGCTTGAAGCCTGCCGCGCAGACGGTGCAGGCAAGGCAATGCAGGATTATCAGCGAAGCTCCTGCACCGAAAAGGGCGTGTATCCATATTATGTAAACGAGCTTAGGAAGCTTAAAATGCCTGTGATGTTCATAAGCGGCGAAAAGGATGATCTGGTGCCCAAAGAGGACGTTATCCGTGCGGCAAAGGTAGTTGGCACCGAGGCTCGGATACTTAAAAACTGCAAGCACTGGTCTGTTAAGGAAATGCCGCAGGAGTTCTGCGATATAGTTGAAAATATGATAGGATAAAGCTCGGGGACTGCCCTTATCAAGCAGTCCCCGAGTTTTTATCTTGCCTTTATATCATGACCGCCCTTGTTCATCAGCGCAGACACCACACGCTTTGCGTCGGAGGGACGGCAGATGATGTCCACCGCCGCAGAAACGCTTTCTGAGCTTTCGCTATCCGCCGAAACTAAACCCGAAACGGGAGTAAGGGGCTGAAATGTACCCGTGTTCAGATTTGTGAAAAATCCCATAGGCGCAAAATCACCGTCACGATGTACTTTTTTTCTCCGCTCGGTGAGGGAAACATCAAAAATGCCTTCTCCAAGACCGCGCACCGCCAAAGCGGCAAATTCTGCGCTGTCAACCGAATCAAACTGTGCTGTAATTCTCATAATCTCATTTTCCTTTCAAAAGATCTTTCCGAAAATAAGTTTGCCCGAGACAGGGCGAAATAATCGCGCATAGACGATACTTGTTAAAATGAACAAAAAATATGCGCAAATTTATGTGCAATTCCGTATTTTTTGATTTATTCGCAAATTAAACGAAAAAAAGTTGCACAATGCAGGGGAAATGTGGTATAATAAAAATTACTAATGTGATTTTGCATAAAGGAGGCAGCCTATGGATATCCGAGTGGGAGACGTGCTTACAATGAAAAAAAATCACCCCTGCGGCTCGAAGCAGATGACCGTGCTGCGGTCGGGAATGGATTTCAAGCTAAGATGCACAGGCTGCGGAAGGGAATTTATGGTCCCGAGAAGCAAGATCGAAAAAAACATCAAGGCTGTGAGCCGAGACGAGGAGTAACCGATGTTTGAGAAACTGAAACTTACTGAGGACAGATTTGAGGAAATAAGCGAAAAACTCAGCAGTCCCGATATTATAAGCGACAACGAGCTTTACGCAAAGCTGATGAAGGAATATAAATCCCTTACTCCCATTGTAGAGAAATACCGCGAATACACTGCCGCCGTAAATGACCGTGACGGCGCAAAGGAGCTTCTTGAGGAAAGCGGCAGTGACAAGGAAATGAAGGAGCTTGCCAGAGCGGAGCTTGAGGACGCCGAGGAGCGTATCGCAGAAATTTCCGAGGAACTGAAAATTCTCCTTATCCCCAGGGACCCCAACGATGACAAGAACGTTATCATTGAGATACGCGGCGGCGCAGGCGGCGATGAGGCTTCGCTTTTTGCAAATTCCCTTTTCAGAATGTATTCCATGTACGCCGAGTCGCGCAGGTGGAAGATAGATATCCTTAACGCAAACCCTACGGAGCTTGGCGGCTTTAAGGAAATATCCTTCAGCATTGAGGGCGAGGGCGCTTATTCGAGACTTAAATACGAAAGCGGCGTTCACCGTGTCCAGCGAGTGCCCGAGACCGAGTCTCAGGGACGTATCCACACCTCTACCGTTACCGTTGCGGTGCTTCCCGAGGCGGACGAGGTGGAGCTGGAAATAAATCCTGCGGACATAAAGACAGATGTGTTCAGAGCGTCGGGCGCAGGCGGTCAGCATATCAACAAGACCGAATCGGCGGTGAGGCTTACCCATATCCCCACAGGTCTTGTGGTGGAATGTCAGGACGAGCGCAGCCAGTACAAAAACAAGGACAAGGCAATGAAAATTCTCCGCAGCCGCCTTTTGGACAAGCTCACCGAAGAGCAGAATGACAAGATAGCTTCGGACAGACGTTCACAGGTGGGAACAGGCAGCCGTTCCGAAAGGATACGCACCTACAATTTCCCCGAGGGACGTGTTACCGACCACAGGATAGGACTTACCATCTACAGGCTCGAGCATATCCTTAACGGCAATATGGACGAGATAATAGACGCTCTCGCGACTGCGGACCAGGCGGCAAAGCTTTCCGCACAGGGCGATGAGTAACATTAAGGAAAATCAGACTATGAATTACGATACACAAATGCTTTCCTCCTCGGAGGAGGATATAGAAAAGGCGGCGGCTCTTCTGCGTGAGGGCAGTGTGGTGGGAATCCCCACCGAAACAGTTTATGGGCTTGCTGCCGATGCGCTCAACAGCAGCGCTGTTTCCGAAATATTCAAAGCAAAGGGCAGACCCCAGGATAATCCGCTTATCGTACATATCGGCGAGTTTTCGGACATATATAAATATGTGACCGAAGTGCCCGAAAATGCCGATAAGCTGGCAAGGGCATTCTGGCCGGGACCTCTTACCATGGTCCTGCCCAAACGGGATATTGTCCCTATGACCACCAGCGGCGGACTGGATACGGTTGGTATCCGTTTCCCTGTTCACCCTATCGCACGTGAGATAATACGCAGAAGCGGCACCGCTCTGGCAGCTCCCTCCGCAAACCTTTCGGGCAGTCCCAGCCCCACCACGGCAATGCACGTTTATAAGGATATGAACGGCAGGATACCCGCCATCGTTGACGGGGGAGACTGCGCAGTGGGCGTTGAGTCTACTGTAGTTTCCTTTGATAAGGACGGAAAGGTAAGGCTTCTCCGCCCGGGCTTTGTGTCCCTTGAGGATATAAGGGGCGTTGTGGGGGAGGATAATGCTGTGTGCGCCAAGGGCGTTACCGAGAAAATTTCCGACGGTGAGAAGGTGCTTTCTCCCGGAATGAAGTACAAGCATTATTCACCCAAGGCAAATGTGACTATCCTCTGCGGCACTCTGGAAAAATTCACGGAATATGTTTCGGCTCATAACGGCGGTGGGGTCTGCTCTATGATATTCGATTCTGACGCAAAAGGTTTCCCCTTTGAGTACATCACCTACGGCGATACCTCAGAGGAGCAGGCGAGGGAGCTTTTTGCAGTTCTCAGAAGCCTTGACGATATGGGAACGGAGCAGGTATATGCAAGATGTCCCGAGCAGTCGGGAGTGGGTCTTGCGGTCTATAACAGGCTGCTCAGAGCCGCAGGATTTGAGGTGGTGAACCTTTGAACGGCACACGAGCAAGGGTGACGGGTCTCACGGGACAGAGCGGCGCAGGAAAGACCACTGTAAGCCGCGTCTTTGCACAGAACGGCTTTGCAGTCATTGACGCAGACATCATCTCAAGAGAAGTCACCGAAAAGGGACAGCCCTGCCTGAAGGAGCTTGCCGAGGCATTCGGTGGGGATATCATAAACCCTGACGGCACCCTTAACAGAAAGCGGCTGGGGGGCATAGTTTTCTCCGACAGGGAAAAGCTCAGGCAGCTTAACGGTATAATCTATCCCTACATAATCTACCTCATAATAAGCCGAATCGACGAGCTTTCCGAGAAGGGCGAGGAGCTTATTCTCCTTGACGCACCCACTCTCTTCGAGGCGAATGCAGACGACCTGTGTGACCTTATCATAAGCGTCACCGCAGACGAGGACATAAGGCTCAGACGGATAATTGCCCGTGATAACATCACTCCCGAAGCAGCAAAAAGGCGCTTTGAGTCCCAGTATTCCGAGCATTTTTTTGTTAATCATTCGGATTTTGTCATCAAAAACAATAAAACTCCCGACGTCCTTGCCGCAAAGGCGGAGGAGGTCGCAGGCAAGATCAAGGAGTATTACAATGCCAAAGCAAACGGATAAAACTGTGCGGAGGAAAAGAAAAAGAAGCCCCGTTCTGCCGATCCTGCTGATAATTCTGCTGGGAATGGGGATATATAAGCTTCCCGACCTGTGCAGAAATCATATTTATCCCCGGAAGTACAGCGAATATGTGGAGAAATATTCCTCAAAATACGGTATGGACAGCAATTTTATCTATGCCGTCATCAAGACCGAGAGCAATTTTGACCCCTCTGCCGAGTCGGACGTGGGTGCAAGAGGGCTTATGCAGCTTATGGAGGACGCATATGACTGGGTAGGCTACCGTATGAAGGACGGACGTGAGATAGACTATGACCATATGTTTGTCCCCGAATACAATATCGAGTACGGCACATATCTTCTTATGCTCCTTTACGATGAGTACGGCGATTATGAGACCGCTCTTGCCGCCTATCATTCGGGCAGGGGAAATGTGAACAAGTGGCTTGAGGACAGCGCTCTCAGCTCAGACGGGAAAACTCTTGACGATATCCCCTCATCTGCCACAAAGCATTATGTAAATAAGGTTATGAACGCATATTCAGCATATAATAACCTGTATAAATAACCGAAAGGAAGTATTTTTATGGAAAAGGAAAAATCAGCGGCAAAGCTTTTGCAGGAAAAGCTCTGCGTACAGAGAAAGAACGGCGTTCTCAGGACCTCCGAGGAGGATATGAAGCTCTGCGACGAGTACTGCGAAGGCTACAAGAGCTTTATGGATACCGCGAAGATAGAGCGTGAAGCTGTGGAATTTGCGGAAGCAGCCGCAGTCAAGGCAGGCTACAAGCCCTTTGAGAAAAATATGTCTCTCAAAGCAGGTGATAAGGTGTACTATGTGAACCGCAAAAAGGCAGTTATCCTTGCGTATATTGGCAAGGAGCCTGTTTTACAGGGCGTTCATATCGCTGCGGCTCATATTGATTCACCCCGCCTTGACCTCAAGCAGAACCCTCTTTACGAAAATGACGAGACCGCTTATTTCAAGACCCATTACTACGGCGGCATCAAGAAATATCAGTGGGGAACCATTCCTCTTGCCCTTCACGGCGTTATCGTCAAAGCTGACGGAACAGCTGTAAGAGTAAGCATAGGCGAGGACGAGAGCGACCCTGTTTTCTGCGTTACCGACCTTCTTCCTCACCTTGCGCAGGAGCAGATGAAGCGCAGCGCAGGGGAGATACTGAAGGGCGAGGAGCTTAACATTCTCATCGGCTCCCGTCCATTCAGAGACGATGACGTAAGCGAAAAGGTAAAGCTCAACATTATGTCCCTGCTGAATGAAAAGTACGGCATTACCGAGTCTGATTTCGTTTCCGCCGAGCTTGAAGCGGTACCCGCACTCAAGGCAAGGGATATCGGCTTTGACAGAAGTATGATAGGCGCATACGGTCACGATGATAAGGTCTGCGCATACACCGCTCTTACAGCTCTTCTCGACTGCAAGGAGATACCTCAGAAGACCGCAGTTGTTGTCCTCACCGACAAGGAGGAAACAGGCTCCGACGGAAATACGGGACTCCGCTCCTCCTATCTCAAGTATTTTATCCACGATCTTGCAGAGTGCTTCGGAATGGACGGCAGAACAGTTCTCAGCCGTTCCGAGTGCCTGTCCGCAGACGTAAACGCCGCATTCGACCCAACCTTCCCCGATGTAGTTGAGCGCAGAAATGCCGCATTCATAAACTACGGCGTTGTAGTCACAAAGTTTACGGGCTCAAGAGGAAAATCGGGGACCTCCGACGCTTCCGCCGAGTTTGTGGGCAGAGTCAGAAAGCTTATGGACGATAACAATGTTGTATGGCAGACAGGCGAGCTTGGAAAGGTAGACCTGGGCGGCGGCGGAACAGTTGCGGCATATATCGCAAATCTGAACGTTGATACTATCGACGTGGGCGTTCCCGTTCTCTGTATGCACGCTCCTTATGAGATAGTTTCAAAGCTGGACGTTTATATGACCTACAAGGCATTTGTAAGCTTCCTTTCCGAATAAACTATGATATTGCTTCTGCGGGGGATTTTTTCTCCCGCAGAATTTTTTTCTATTGACATTATGTAAAACAGAGGTTATAATTAAATTGAGTAACTGTGTAAGCAGCATAATGATCAGAAAGAAAAAACATCAAATGCAATAAAAAAATTTGCAGATATACATATTCTTGCTTCTTACAAAATATATTCAAAATCGTATCATATCGAGGATAGAATAATAAATTATATGTCAGAGAAGGTAATATTCTAAATGGATATAGGAATAGATTTAGGAACCGCAAATATTATGATAAGCATGGAAAACAAGGGCGTTGTTTTCTATGAGCCTGC